>ONEQ01000062.1 GCA_900316885.1 uncultured Eubacteriales bacterium
AAGAGTGGGTCAGATCAAGAACCAGATTGAGAATGCAACATCCGATTTCGACCGTGAGAAGCTCCAGGAGAGACTGGCTAAGCTGTCCGGCGGTGTTGCTGTTATCAAGGTCGGTGCAGCTACTGAGAGCGACATGAAGGAGAAGAGGCTCCGCATCGAGGACGCTCTGGCAGCGACCAAGGCAGCCGTTGAGGAGGGTATCGTCGCAGGCGGCGGTACTGCGCTCATCAATGCCATCCCGGCAGTCGAGAAGCTCGTTGCAGAGCTCGAGGGCGACGAGAAGACCGGTGCGCAGATCATCCGTACCGCACTGGAGGCACCGCTCCGTCAGATCGCACTGAACGCAGGTCTGGAGGGCAGCGTCATCATCGACAAGATCATCAGCGCCGGCAAGGTCGGCTACGGCTTTGATGCCTACAACGAGGAGTATGTGGATATGATTTCCGCAGGTATCGTTGACCCGACCAAGGTAACCCGTTCCGCACTCCAGAATGCGGCTTCTGTAGCTGCTATGGTACTGACCACCGAGTCTCTGGTGGCTGACATCAAGGAGCCCGAGCCTCCGATGCCTCCGGTACCCGCAGGCGGCATGTATTGATCCCCGGCGAATCCCACCTGAAATTTGTAAATGCCCCCAATGTCTTTGGCATTGGGGGTATTGCTTTTTCCAAAACCTGTTTTTGTTGCTTTAAAGCATTGACAACTATCCAAAAATCTGCTACAATAAGAATAGCCCAAAAAATAAGGAGCGATCACCATGAAAAATACATTCGGAACCAGCGTCGGCGTGACGATCTACGGCGAGAGCCACGGCGAATCGATCGGCGTTGTCATTGACGGCTTAGCCCCCGGCATCCCCGTGGACAGGGACTTCATCAACGCACAGCTCACCCTGCGCCGTCCGGCGGGGAAGATCTCGACCGCACGTCAGGAGCCGGACGAATACCACATCGTCAGCGGTGTGTTCGAGGGCAGAACCACCGGCACCCCGATCTGCATCATGATCCCCAACACGCAGACGCGGAGCAAGGATTATTCCGCGACCCGTGCGCTTGCCCGTCCGGGACATGCGGATTACACGGCGTTCTGCAAGTATCACGGCTTTGAGGACTACCGCGGCGGCGGGCATTTCAGCGGCAGAATCACGGCGGGACTCGTGGCAGGCGGTGCCATTGCGCTCACGGCGCTGGCAAACCGCGGGATCCACATCGGCACGCATATCGCACGCTGCGGCGGCATCTGTGACCGTGCCTTCGGGGATCTGGAGGCGGATATTCAGAAACTCTCCGCGATGCCCTTTGCGGTGCTGGATGAAACGGCATCGGCGGCAATGCACAAGAGGATGGAGGAGATCGCCGCAGAGGGCGACAGCATCGGCGGTCTGCTGGAAACGGCAGTCACCGGCATGCCCGCAGGCGTGGGCGAGCCGTGGTTTGACACGGTGGAGGGCATCCTGTCCCACGCACTGTTCAGCATCCCGGCGATCAAGGGCGTGCAGTTCGGGGATGCGTTCGATCTGCTCGATGCAAAGGGCAGCGAATACAATGACCCGTTCCGCATAACCGACGGCAAAATCGCGCCCGTGACGAACCACAACGGCGGCATCAACGGCGGCATCACAAACGGTGCGCCGATCACCTTCCGCTGCGCCGTCAAGCCCACCCCCTCGATCTACAAGGAGCAGGACACGGTCGATTTCTTCAAGCAGGAGGACGCAAAGCTCCAGATTCAGGGACGCCATGACCCGGCAATCATCCACCGCGCCCGCGTCGTGGTAGACAGCGTGACCGCGCTCGTGCTCTGCGATATTCTGGCAGGACGGTTCGGGACGGACTGGATCTGCGGGTGAGGCTTTCACCAGTGCCATATATAGATACCAAAAGCTCCTTCCGGAAGCATCCGGAAGGAGCTGCTGTTTTATTCTTCAATGACCGCATCCACAAGCTGCACATAGGGGGAGCCGTTTTCCTCGTAGCTGTTGAACTTTCCCACGACCGTGATAACCGTGTCCGTTTCGGGATAATCATCCGGGTAGGTGTGCTCACCCGTCAGCACGAACTCGATGCCCTGACTGCAGCACGCTGTCGCATCGGAGATCAGCACCGCGAAGTATTCCTTGCCCGTGTCCGGGTCCTGAAAATATGCGAACGGCCCGCGCACGCGGATCGTCTTGCCGGCGTAATTGTCGGGATTGTACACCATGTCATAGCACTGTGCATAAACCATCGTGCTGTCCAGGATCGTCAGATCCACGTCGTATTCCCCGTTGGCGCTGTCCGGGAGCTCGACGGACGGATCCGTCGGGGGCGGGGCGGTTGTCGGCTCTGTGAGCGCCGCATAGGTCTCCTCCTGCTGTGCCTCGATCAGATTGTCCATCGCGGAAGTATTCCCGCAGCCCGTCAGGACTGCCAGCAGCACACAGGCTGCCGTCAAAATGCGCTTCATTATTCCGTCCTCCCCGTGATTCTCTGGATTGCCGAAAATGTCAGGAACACCACAATATCCGCACACACGATCGTCGAGCCGACCGGCGTCGAGCAGAGGATCGACAGGATGATGCCGACTGCCGCACAGATCACCGAGATGATCGCTGAGCAGATGATAACCGCCTTGAAGCTCCGAAACAGCCGCATTGCCGACAGCGCCGGGAAAATAATCAGCGCCGAGATCAGCAGCGAGCCGACCAGATTCATCGCGAGCACGATAATCATCGCCGTGATGACCGCGATCAGGAGATTGTAGGCGTTCGTTTTCAAGCCCGTTGCCGCCGCGAAGCTCTCGTCAAACGTCACGGCGAAGATCTTGTGGTAGAACAGCAGAAACAGCGTAATGACGATGACAGACATGATAACGCAGAGCCATACATCCGATGCCTTCAGCGTCAGGATGGACAGCGAGCCGAACAGCGTCGAGCAGACATCGCCCGCGACGTTTGCCGATTTCGAGAACACGTTGATGAGCATGTACCCGACCGCCAGTGCGCCGACGGAGATCATCGCCACGGCGGCATCGCCCTTGATTTTGGTGTTCTGCCCGGTGCGCAGGAGCAGGATTGCCGCCAGCACCGTGACCGGCAGGATAATCACCATCTGATTGGTCACGCTTGTCACGATTGCGACTGCCATCGCGCCGAATGCCACATGTGACAGACCGTCACCGATGAACGAGAAGCGCTTGAGCACGAGCGTCACGCCGAGCAGCGACGAGCAGAGCGAAATCAGCAGTCCCACGATGAATGCATACCGCACGAACGGGTAATTCGAGAAGTAGAACCAGAGTGTCTGTAACGGATTCATGCTGTCTCACCTCCCTGCGATGCGATGAAGCCCTCACCGATGTCACTTCGGAGATAGTCCTCCTTGGTGCCGAAAAAGAGCTGCCGCTGGGATCCGATGTGCAGGATGTGCGTGGCGTATTTCAGCGCCGCGTTCACGTCATGCGATACCATGATGATCGTGATCCCCTCCTGGTGGAGCGTTTCGATCAGCTCGTAGAGATCGTTCTGCGCCTTGGGGTCGAGTCCGGTCACGGGCTCGTCCAGGAGCAGCATTTTCTTCGCCGCACAGAGTGCCCGCGCCAGCAGGACGCGCTGCTGCTGTCCGCCGGATAATTCCCGGTAGCAGCGGCCGGCAAATTCCGCGATGCCCAGACGCTGCATCTTCTCCTCCGCGAGCTGCTTTTCCGCTGCGCTGTAGAACGGGCGCCAGCCCATCGAGGCGAGGCACCCCGACCGCACAATCTCCCGCACCGATGCCGGGAAATCCCGCTGGACGACCGTCTGCTGCGGCAGATAGCCCACGTCCTTGCCGGACAGTCCGCCGTACCACTGGATCTCACCGGAGATCTGCGATTTCAGCCCCAGCAGCGCCTTGATGAGCGTGCTCTTGCCTGAGCCGTTCTCGCCCAGGATGCAGAGGTAATCCCCCGCATTAATGCCGAAGTTCAGCCCCTCCGTTACAACCAGATTCTCGTAGCCGAGCGCCGCATCACGCACAACAACCTGCGTGTCCGGGGCACTCTCGCTGCGCAGGGAAATGATCCCCTCATCGATTTCTGTCATATCCGACCGATGCCTCCTTAAATTGAAATTCATTCTCACTTTTAAATTGTAGCACAATTTCTCGTGATTGTCAAGCAGAAGAATGACTATCACCAATGCGAAATTTGGTGATTCTGCCGAATCGATAAACCGGTAAAATCCGAAACGTATAATACAAATGGTATATCATCCAGCATAATACACAGAATAATATTGGAAGATTCTACCGGATTTTTTACAATGAGTAGTTGACAATGCGCAGAATCCGTGGTAAAATAGAATTATAGAAGAGATTATTGGTACTGGAATATTATTCCAAAAATATACGATATGTAATTATGAATGGTGTTTTTGTAGCAAAGGAGATGAGGGCTATGACAAAACGTTTTCGCAGATTTGCCGCGAGCGCTGCGGCATGTGCTGTTGCGCTGATGCAGCTGACAGCTGCGATGCCGGCTGTACATGCCGAATACATGTGGGATAAGGATTGGCGCGGAAACTGGTTCAATCCGATCTTTTCGGAGCCGGAGGAAGAGGAGACCACCGAGGCGGAGACAATGACTGCGGCTGTGACCACGACCACAACGGCTGCCACGACAACGACGGCTCCCACCACGATGAGCCCGCACGATTTCTTTGAGCTGTTCTTCGGAAAGAAGACCACCGAACAGACCACCGTGACCACGGAAACCACCACAGCACTGACCACACCCACCACATCTGCTGCGACTGTCTCTACCACAGCAGCCACCATTCTCACCACAGAATCGACAACCGCCCGGCACGGTCCTGTACCGCCCGGACCGCACACCCTGCCCCCGCTTCCCACAGCGGAGCCTGTCACGACAACCGCTTCCACAACAACGACGACTACCACCACGGCTATGACCACCGCGGCGACAGCGGCATCGACCGCAGAGAGCTCCTCGACGAAGTTCACCATGCCGAATTCCGAGACAAAGACGATTGAGCTCCGTCAGGAAATGCCGGACTTCTCGTATCTCGGTGCCGTCGGCACGCTGTCCGAGGAGCAGACTCGGTTCATCGCTGAGGAGGTTTATAAGTGCTGCGTGAATCCGTTCGCCTATCCGCAGGAGGAGGTCAACGGCATGACAACGGGCAGACGCTTCATCAATCTCGAGGTGGACGGGCTGGAGTTCATCGCCGCTGATCCGGAGCATTATGAGGAAAACCGCATGGCTGTCGCAGGCGTCGTTGACACGGTGCTCCACAATTACAAGGAATGTCTGCTCGCAAACCAGAGCTTCGGCTATAATTTCCACGTCGGTCCCAACAAGGTGCGCCGCAATTTCTACGGCATCTACCTGAGCTTCAAGGTGCCGGATGAGATGTACAAGGTGAAATATGCCGACATCATGCAGAAATTCAGCGAGATCTATTCGCAGGCAGATCCCGCTTGGACGGATGTGGAGAAGGCACTGTTCTTCCACGACTACATCTCGATTCACTGCAATTACGACTATGATTCTGTCACCCATGCTGCGGACGGCAATGACAGCCACTACGCATTCGGGCTGCTGAACAATCACTACGGCGTGTGCCAGGGTATCGCCCAGCTTTACAACATGCTCCTCAACGAGTGCGGCATCGAGAGCTGGTTCGTGATCGGTCACGTTATCAACCCGGAATATGATCCCGATTTCCCGGATGATCCCGACTGCCCGAAGTATCTGAGCGGCCATGCATGGAATCTGGTCAGAATCGGTGATGAGTATTTCCACGTCGATATTACCTCCGATGATACCGGCAAGCACAGACAGCCCAGTTCCCCGGATGTGAACGGCGAATACCTCGGCTATGCAGGACGTGTCGGCCATGAGGCGTTCATGGTATCCTCCGAGGATCTGAGCCAGGTGTCGGAATTCTTTGAAGAATCCGCCCTGAATCCGGACTGGGCTACCTCGATCAATGAGGATGCCTTTGCGATGGCAGACAGTGAGAACATGTCCATCGGCTTCTGGCGGAATGCGGACGGTGCCGTGCTCCCGTACAACGGCGGCTGGCTCCTGAAGCAGGGCACCAAGCGTGCGGAATACCACGTCTACACCTGGGACGAGGAGAGTCAGGAATTCCTCCGTACCATGACACCGCTGTTCGTGGACGACAGCAAATGGAAGTGGCGCGATAACTTCGGCGCCAAGCCTGAAAAGGAAAAGATCCACGATCTTCCCCAGAACTACTCGACCTTCTGCGTCTACGGTGATATTGCAATTTTCACAGTGGATGAGGGCAAGGCGCTGCATTACGCTTACCCCCGTGACAAGTCCAACATGACCGCGACCATGGCAGAGCGTGAGCTGCTGCGCGGCGTGGAGTATGAGATGAACGATGTTTACTACATCTACGGTCTTACCATCGAGGATGACACGCTCAAGCTGTTCACCGCCAAGTCGCCGGACATCTGGCCGACCGTGGTAAGCATCCCGATGGATGTGGTGCGGGCACGCATGGACATGACCACCAGTGAGACGCTGCCGGAGCCGGAAACCAAGCCGGCTGCCTCGCTTGTTGCCGGTGATTTCAGCGGCGACGGTTCGCTGGATGTTGTGGATGCCGTCAGCATGACACACTACCTGCTCGGCAACAAGGCGCTCCCGGATGCAGACACCCGTCAGCGGATGGATCTGGTGCCGGACGGCGTGATCGATGCCTACGATCTTGCCAAGCTCAAGTGGCTCCTGCTCCACCAGAAGTAAGCTTTCTCCCCAAAAGATATACGAAAACACACCGCCCGGATCCTCTCCGGGCGGTGCGTTTTTTGTGACCTCTAAAAACTATGTTTTTAGAGGCGGGGGTGTGGGGCGAAGCCCCACACATAGCCCTTTATCTTCCTTTAAATATGACGATCGGGATCGGCGGGCAGTTCTGCCGGTTCACAAAGGGCATCTCCACGACGGTATACAGATCACTGTTGAGCGTCGGGAGGTATTCGAGCAGCGCGTCGCGCTCGGCAAAGCCCGTCTCGCGCCCGTAATACAGAATCAGCGTCATGATGCCGTCGTCCTTCAGGAGCCGCAGCCCCGCTTCAATCGCCGCGATGCTGCTGTCGGGTCTGGTGAACACATTGTGGTCACCGCCAGGGAGCCAGCCGAAATTGAACGTGATCGCGGAGATCGTCCCGGCTTCGGCATAATTCTCCATATGCGCATGGCTGTCGAGAATGACGGACGTGCGGCTGTCCATGCCGTTGTCGTGCAGGAGTGCCATGGTGCTGTCGATAGCGCCCTGCTGGATGTCAAAGGCGGTCACATGCCCCGTTTCGCCCACGAGCTTTGCGAGAAAGAGCGTATCCTTGCCGCGTCCTGCCGTTGCATCGATGCAGCGGTCACCGGGCTGGATATGCAGCTCCAGTACATGATGGATGATCTGGAGTGCGGAAAAATGTTTGCGTGGATCCATAGTTCACCTCACATCGCACCGATCGAGCCGGTGCTGCAGAATGCGTGCAGAAACAGAATGACCGGGATGGTAACGCCTGCCTGCACCAGCAGCATGACCAGCGCAAAGAGCCCTGCCTCTGCGACGGCACGCTTTCCCAGACAGCGCTCCTCTCCCCATTCATAGACCGTTACGGGAAAGGGCGGATTGGCGAACATGCCGACGCCGGCGGTAAAATCGTCCTTCTGCCTGCCCTCAGCGGTTTCCCATTCGACAACATAGAGCTTTTCACGTGCTTCATAGCGCTTGCCGGTGCAGGTGCCCTCGTAGCGTGTGCCGTACCGGTAGCAGCACAGCGTCCTCCAGAATGTGCGGCATCCCGCGACAGTCAGAAAGCCCGGCACCGCAAGCACCATGCCGAACAGCCAGAAGGATACCACGAACGGATAGGCGCTGACGCAGAAATGCAGGATCACGAAGCTCAGAATGATGCAGACGATCAGGACAACGAGGACGGTTGTCCAGAATTGCAGGCGGTTCTGGAACTGCTTCATCGTGTTTTACGGATGATGATGCCGTCGTTCTTCCAGATGCTCTCTGCCGGAACAACGCCGCGCACGCAGCTTGTGGGGTATACATTGGAATGTGGGCAGATCACCGTGCCGGGGTTGAGGACGGAATTGCAGCCCACCTCGACGAAATCGCCAAGCATAGCACCCATCTTCTTCAAGCCGGTCTCGATGCACTCGCCGTCAGCCTTGACCACGACAAGGGTCTTGTCGGACTTCACATTGGATGTGATGGAGCCGGCACCCATGTGGGACTTGTAGCCGAGGATGCTGTCACCGACGTAATTATAATGCGGGGTCTGGACGTTGTCGAACAGGATAACATTTTTCAGTTCGACGGAATTGCCGACCACGCAGTTTTCACCGACGAGGGCGCTGCCGCGGATGAACGCACAGTGGCGCACCTCGGTATTGGCGCCGATGATGCAGGGCGCACCGAGATAGGCGCTCGGAAAGACCTTGGCAGTCTTATGTACCCAGAAATGCCCGGCGGGCTGGTCGTATTCGTTCGGGTCGAGCTTTTCTCCGAGGGAAACGATCAGGTCAGAGATGCCCTTGAGCGCCTCCCATGGGTACATGAATTTTTGCAGATAATCCGCCGCGATGGTATGAGACAGGTCGTACAGTTCCTTGATGGTGATATTGTTCATGGTAGTTCCTCCTGTATCCTTCAGCAATCCACAGTGAAGATCACCTGTAGATGTTCATGGTTTGCGTTTTCATAAAATGCGGGAATGTCCTCGCTCCAGCCAAGGACATGCTCCAGACCGTCCGCATTGCCGTAGGGAAAATCCGGATCGGTGATCTTTGGAAAATTTTCCCGTATCAAGGCTGTGAGGTCATGGCATTGCAGCCAATCGCAGATGTTTGAGACAGCAGCATGATCCTTGAGCGTGATGATCTCCGCGTCCTCTGTTTCCACGAGAAATTCACCGCTGAATACGAGATTCAGCGGAACGCGGTTTTCCTCGCGCCAGACTCCGCCGCCGAGACAGTACTGCAAGCCGATCCACGCCTTGTCCAATTCACAGGCACGCGGTGTGCCGAACAGCTCGTCCTCGAAATGCTCCAGCATATAGTCATAGCGTTCCTCCTCGGGAACGGCGCGGAGTCGGTTGACTTCCGCATCGGTCAGTGCATACAGCATTCCCAGTCTGCTCATGAAGATACCTCCTGTTCAAAAATGTCAGGCATAATTTCGTCTGTCAGATCCATACTAACCCTGAAAGGAGTGAGAGCATGGAAACGATTGACCACACCACATCAAATCCCGTGGCAAATGTGCTCAGCGGGTACTATAAAAATGCTGCTGTCGGGTCGCACAGCATCTCAGCGCTGCTGCCCGAGGTAGAGGATATGAAGCTCCGCCGGGAGCTGTTCGAGCAGCGCTCCTACTACGAATCGCAGAAGCGTGATCTCCAAAAACAGATGGCGGAGATCTTTCTCGAACCGATGGAAAGCGGAAAAATTGCGCAGTACTGGACGGATGTCACGATCAAATGCAAGTCGAAAATGGGCATGACGACGGAAACCGCCGCGAAGCTCATGGTAGAGGGGACGAACATGGGTATGGTGCAGCTCCATCAGGTGCTGAACCACAACACGAATATCCCAGAGACGTTAAAGGCGCAGGGCGATGCGATTCTGGCGCATGAAAAGAAGTATCTCGACCGCATCACGCCCTATCTGTAAGGGGGGTGAGCCAATGACCGAGCCGCCGACCAAGATCTGGTGTCCGCCGCGGGAGAAGCATCCGCCGGTTCTCGCAGATGACAGCGCCCCTGTGCGCATTTACACGCCCCCGCATCCGATGTGATGCGGGTTACGTATCGTCCTCCTCATCCTTCCGGCAGTCCTCACACAGTCCGTAGAGGACGGTTTTGGACTGATCGATCTGAAAGCCGTGGTGCTCCAGAATATGCTCCTCGATGCCGTTGAGGTGCTCGCAGGTGACGTGGAAGAGCTTTTCGCATTTGAGACATTTGAGGTGGAAATGCCGTTTGCAGGCGCCCTCCTGCCGCAGGTACTCATAGCACGCGCAGGAACGGGAGTCGATGGTATACTTGCGCAGGATTCCGTCCGTGACGAGGGCATCCAGGTGCCGGTAGATGGTTGCTGTGCCGACCGGTGTTCCCTCAGCCTCCAGGTGCCGGGACAGCTCCTGTGCGGTGACGTGCTCCCCCTCATGCGCGGTCAGGTATTGCAGGATCTTTTCCTTTTGTTTGGTCTTATAACCGCTAGGCTGCTTCATGCCATTCTCCTTTCTGATAGGATAACTGTTTTCAGAATCCATTATAGCATAGTTCCGCGCAAATGTCAATAAAGGGGGCGCTGCGCTTGAGATCCCCACCCCCCCAGCCCCCTCCCCCAAGGGGGAGGGGGAGTAGATGCAGGGTGCTGCGCCCCCTGCATCCCGCTTGTGGGGCTGACGCCCCACACTCTATGCCCTCCAAGGGGGAGGGGGCTTATTCGCAGGGTGCTGCGCCCCCTGCACCCCGCTTGTGGGGCTGACGCCCCACACAAAAACGCCCCGGCGGGTCAGATGCCGCCGGGGGTTATGGATTACTTGGTGCCGAAGATTCTGTCGCCCGCGTCGCCCAGACCCGGAACGATGTACTTCTCCTCGTTGAGTCCCTCATCCATGATGCCGCAGTAAATATCCACATCCGGATGATTCTTGATGAGCGTTGCCGCGCCCTCCGGGGAGGAGATGATGCACATGAACTTGATGTTCTTCACGCCGCGCTTCTTCGGCTCGGCAATCGCTGCACATGCGGTGTTGCCGGTCGCAAGCATCGGGTCAACAATGATACAGTCACGCTCC
>ONEQ01000056.1 GCA_900316885.1 uncultured Eubacteriales bacterium
AGATCCACGAAAAGTCAGGATCGTCACAGAAAACCGTTTTTATGGAGGGTGAATATGGCGAATTGGATCATCGTGGTGGATGATGATACTGCCAATCTGCAGATGGCAGGTCTGATCCTGAGTAAAAATGATATGCGGGTCACGGCGCTCAAATCCGGACGTGCCCTGCTGGATTATGTTGCGGAAAAGGGACAGCCGTCACTGATCCTGCTCGACATCAATATGCCGGAAATGGACGGCTTTGAAACGCTGGGACTTCTCCGTGCATGGGAGCAGTCGCAGGGAAAGGAGGAAACCCCTGTCATCTTCCTGACCGCTGACGAGGAAGCCGAAACGGAGCGTCAGGGCTTTGAGGCAGGCGTGTCGGATTATATCCGCAAGCCCTTTGACCCGGATATTCTCCTGCGCCGCATCAATAATATCGTCGCCAAGCAGAACCGCATCAACACACTCCGCGCCGAGGCAACAACGGACAAGCTGACCGGACTGCTCAACAAGGCAGCTGCCGGTGTGGAAATGTCGCAGGCATGTGCATCGGAGACAGGCTGTCTGCTGATGATCGATCTGGATTCCTTCAAGTTGGTCAATGACCTGTACGGGCATGAGATGGGCGATCAGGTGCTCATCCGCTTTTCCCGGCTGATCGCGGAGAGCGTGCCCGAAGGGAGCCGCTGTGCCCGCATCGGCGGCGATGAATTTGTCACATTCTGCAAGGGCATGACGCAGGAATCGGAAACGGCAGCGCTGGCACAGCATCTCAACTCCGCCATTCTGGAAAATGCACGTGAGCTGATGGGCGCGGATATGCAGATTCCGCTGGGCGCATCGGTCGGTGCAGTATTCGTGCCCGATCAGGGCAGGGAATACGAGCCGCTGCTGAAGCTGGCAGACAAGGCGCTGTACTCCGTCAAGCAGAACGGTAAGCACGGCTATATGGTCTATTCCCCGGAAACCTTCACGGAGAGCGAATCCACCATCGACTCTGTGGAGAACGATCTGCTGACAATCTCTGCCGTCATTGGCGAGCGTAATATCCCCAATTCCGCGCAGCGGCTGGATAAGGAGATCTTTTCGAGCGTGTACCAGTATATCATGCGCTACATGATCCGCAACCAGCGCAAGGCATGCAAGGTGCTGTTTACGGTATCCAGCGGCGCGGGGACAGATCCCAGGCGCTATGAGGATCTCTGCACCGATTTCGGGGAGCATATCAAGAACTGTCTGCGCAAGTCGGATATCCTGATGCGCAGCCGTGCCAACCAGTATTTTGTGCTTCTGGCAGATGTGCATGAAGCCTCGGTCAAGACGGTTGTCGGCAATATCGTGCGGAGCTGGCGCGAGCAGCATCACGATGCGATCAGCATCAGCTATGTGACGGAGTTCGTCGGAAATCTCCACGGAAAGATCGAGCCGAAGCGGGTGTCGCGCATCGTCATGGCAGATCCCTGCGTGGACGATCTGAAAACGGCAGGGCATATCCTGAGCGGCGGGGGCTACTATGTGACCGCCCTGCGCACGGGACAGGCGCTTTTCGATTATGTGCAGGAATATACGCCTGAGCTGATTTTGCTCCCGATCAGCGGCGCGGGCATGGACGGATTTGCGCTCATGAAGCAGATCAAGGCGCTCGGCGGCGATACGGCGGATATTCCGATCCTGCTGCTCTCGGAGCATGAGGATGCGGAGATGCGCAGCCGAGGACTGGCACTCGGTGCCATGGATATTGTATCCAAGCCCTTTGAAGCGGATCTGCTTCTGGGCAGAGTCCGCCATACGATTGAGATTGTGACGCTCCGCAGGGCGCTGAGCCTTGAGGTGGAGAAGAAAACACGCGAGAGCAAGGAATCGTTCCTGCAAATCCTTCAGGCTTTTTCCGAGGTGATCGATGCCAAGGACAGCTACGCGGCAGGGCAGTCCCTGCGTGTCGCAGAATACGCCGGTGAGATCGCCAAGCGGGCAGGGTTCTCGATCAGGGAGCAGACAGATGTCTACATGGCTGCGCTCCTGCACGATGTCGGCAAGCTGAGCGTGCCGGATGAGATTCTCGGCAAGGAGACAGCGCTGACGGAGGAGGAAATGGAGATCATTCGGAAACATTCCGAGGCGGGAGCACAGGCGTTGGAGCAGGTGCAGGAAATGCCGCGGCTTGCCTCCGGTGCCAGATGGCATCACGAGCGCTATGAGGGCGGCGGCTATCCCGACGGTCTGGTCGGGGAGAATATCCCGGAGGAGGCGCGGATCATCGCCGTGGCGGATGCCTATGCTGCGATGACGAGCCATCGCTGTTACCGTGACAGGCTCACGCCGGAGCAGATTCTTGCCGAGCTGGAGCGCGGCAAGGGAACGCAGTTTGATCCGAAGTACGCAGATATCATGATCGCACTCATGCAGGAGGGCGGAGACGGGGGTTCCTATGAAGAATGAGATCAATTCCGTCTCGCACCTTTCGATGCTGCTGACGCTGACCATATTTTCCGGTGTCCTGATCGTGCTGAACCGGCTCCTGAACTGGGAGCTCTGGATGATTCCGGTCGTGATCGTCGGCGTGATTCTGTGCTTTGCAGTGCATATCACGGAAAAGGGATCCCCCCGCACCCGCATCTACTTCTTCGGGATTTTCCTGATGTTTGAGGTTTTTTACTATTCTGTCAATATCAATACGCTGTATGACAGTACGGCGCTCATCGTCATAATGGTGTTCATTTTCTCCATGACGGGTGAGCGCCTGCTTTCCGCATTCGGCGTCGGAAGCGGTCTTGCAGGCATGGCACTGCATCTGCTCATCGTCGGACAAAGCGGCGGACTCAAGCTGGATCCGTCCAGCATCGTGCGTTCGGTATGGCAGTTTGCGCTGATCGGTCTGGGGGCATTGCTTGCAGACCGTATGACGGCAGTCTGGATGCATACGGAAAAGCAGTATCTCAAGCGCATTGGCGAGATTCAGGATGAAAACGACCGCGCAAACAATTTCCTCGCCAATGTTTCCCACGAGATCCGCACGCCGGTGGGTGTCGTAATGGGACTGTCCGCGATTATGGAGCAGCAGGAGCTGCCGGATGCGGTGCGGGACAATGTGAACTCCATCGCTGAGGCGGGGCACCGCGTTGCCGAGCAGATCGGTGATATCATGGACTATACGGAGATCGACATGCACCGCCTGACGGTTTCACGCGAACGGTATATGATCGGCTCGGTTGTGAACGATCTGCTTTCGGAGCTGCGCTATTCCGGGGAGCATAAGCATGATCTGATCATTGACCTCGCGCCGGATGTCCCGGCGGAGCTCATCGGAGATGCGAGCAAGATCAAGAAGATTCTCTGGCACCTCATCACCAACGGACTGAAATTCACCCGCCGGGGCGGTGTCTATGTGCGCATCTATGCAAAGCCGCGGGAATACGGCATCAATCTGATCATGGAGATCACAGATACCGGTGTCGGCATGACCGCGGATGAGCTGGAGCATACCTACGAGAAATTCTACCAGTCCGATTCCGGACGTTCGCGTGCCGCAGGCGGTCTGGGGCTGGGCATCCCGATTGTGAACGGCTTTGCCCGGTCGATGAACGGCTTCCTGAATATGGAGAGCACACCGGAGCACGGTACAACTGCAAGAGTCAGCATCCCGCAGGAGATCGCGGATTCCGCCCCCTGCATTGCAGTTGCTGACCGGGAGCATATCTTTGCGGCAGGCTTCCTGGGCTTCCAGACGACGCAGCATCCGCGGATCAAGACCTTCTATATGGAGATGATCGAGCATCTGGTTGCCGGACTCGGCATCGCGTTTCACCGCGTGATCTCCCGTGAGGAGCTCGAAAAAATGGATGCCGCATGCCATATCACGCACCTGTTTGTTGGAACAGGTGAATATCTCGGCAACAAGGCATATATCGACAGTCTGGTATCCCGGATGCATGTTGTGCTGGTGGAGGATCGGAACTTCAAGGGAACCATCGGCTATGACATCGCGCTCCTGAAAAAGCCGTTCTGGGGAATGCAGGTCGCGCATTTCCTGAATTATTCCGAATTTGAGACCCCGACCCCGACCCGCGGGCATATGCTGTGTCCCGGTGTGCGGGTACTGGTGGTGGATGATGATCCGATGAATCTTCTGGTAGCACGCGGGATTTTCGAGACCTACGGAATGAACGTCCGTGCGGCGGAAAGTGGTTCCGAGGCGATCGACATCTGCCGGAACGATAGCTTTGATATCATCTTCATGGATCATATGATGCCCGGCATGGACGGCGTACAGGCGATGAAGCATCTCCGTCTGGAGGCGGAGCGCCGCGGGCAGGTGCTCTGCATCATCGCGCTTACGGCAAATGCCAGCAGCTCTGCGAAGGAAATGTTCCTGGCAGAGGGCTTCGATGCCTTCCTGCCCAAGCCGATCGAGCTGATGGAGCTTGAGCGCACTCTGCGCACGATTCTGCCGTCCTCGGCAATTGTGTACAGGACAGAAGACCGCACGATTGCAGCGCAGCGGGAGTTTCCCCCGGAGCAGGACCGTTACAGCGGGCTGCGCGATTACGGTGTGGATGTGGCTGCCGGACTGCGGTACTGTCAGGGCGATGAGAGCTTTTATCTCAAGGTGCTGGCAGAATACGGCAAGTCCCGCACGGAAAAGACGGAACGCCTCGCACGCCTGTTTGCGGAGAAGAACTGGAAGGAATATGCGGTCCGCGTCCATGCGGTCAAGAGCACCTCAAAGATGATCGGTGCGAACCAGCTTTCCGAGCTTGCCAAAACACTGGAAACAGCGGCAAAGGCAGGCGATGAGATGACGCTGAAGAACCGGCATGAGGGATTTGCGGCTGCCTACGGGAAGCTGCTGGCGCTGATTGGCGAGGTGACGGGCGTGGAGGACAGCGCCGCAGTCACATCCGCAGCGTCGCCGGCGGACGATGAGGTTATGGAATTTGCACCGGGAGGCAGTACGCTATGAAACGGATCATACATGCAATACATGACGAAAAGCGTCTGGTTCATGAGCGTTTGTTCATCCTGCTGGCGACCAATGCACTGCTGGCGATGATTGTCGTCTGGATCATGGTGCTTATCACAGAAGCAAATCGCATGCTGCTGGGTATTATCGGCGGCGGATTTGTGATCTTTCTGGCACTGGTGCTGTTCGGTGTCCGCACGCACCGGGTGAACCTGACGGCGTGGATCATTGCCCTGATGCTGATCTTCGTGATGCTCCCGCTGACGTTTTTCACAGGCGGCGGCATCTACGGCGGATCGCCGTCATGGTTTGTATTCTGTGCGCTGTTTGTCAGCCTGATCGTCTATGGCAACAAGAAGTACATCCTGCTCGTGCTGGAGGCGATTGTTGCGGCGGTCTGCTATTTCCTGGCGTACAAATATCCCTGGCTGGTAACGGAATACCGCCTGCAGGCGGCATATATGGATTCCTATGTGTCAATGATCTTCGTCGGCGCGATGCTCAGCCTGATGGTCGGCTTCGAGGTGCGGATGCTCAAGCACGAGAAGCAGCGCTCTGACGAGAAAAGCCTTGAAATTGAGGAGCTGAACCGGGCACAGAACCGTTTCTTCTCCAGCATGAGCCATGAAATCCGCACGCCGATCAATACGATCATCGGTCTCAACGAGATGATTCTCCGCGAGCATACCTCGGATGAGGTGGCAGAGAATGCGCGGTATATCCAGTCGGCATCGGGCATCCTGCTGTCGCTCATCAACGATATTCTGGATATGTCCAAGATGGAATCCGGCTGCATGGAGATCGTCCCTGCCGTGTATGACGTCGGGAAGATGCTGACGGAAATCGTGGATATGATCTCCGTCACGGCGGAGAAGAAGAACCTGAACTTCAGTGTGGACGTGGATCCGACCATGCCCGCCAAGCTGAATTCGGATGAGATGCGCATCAAGCAGATCCTCATCAACCTGCTGAACAATGCTGTGAAGTACACCTCGACGGGCAGTGTGCGCCTGAGTGTCCGCTGCCGGCAGACAGGAACAGGCTCCGTGCTTGTGACATATGCTGTCGAGGATACGGGCATGGGCATCCGCAAGGAGAGCATCCCGCATCTGTTCGATGCCTTCAAGCGTTTGGATGTCCGGGAAAACCGCCACATCGAGGGCACCGGACTGGGACTTTCGATCGTGCGCCAGCTTGTGGATCTGCTCGGCGGTGAGATCACGGTCAACAGTATCTATACGCAGGGCTCGACGTTTACCGTGACCATCGGACAGGGAACGGTCGATGAACAGGAGCTGGGCGAATTCAGCACCGAAAGATTCCACAAGGCAGGAAACCGGAAGCACCGCGGCAGCTTTGAAGCACCGGGGGCGCATGTTCTGGTCGTGGATGACAACAGCACGAACCTGCTTGTCACGGAAAAGCTCCTACGCCGGACGCGCATCCAGACGGATACCGCTGACAGTGGTGAGATGTGCCTGCGCATGACCCTGCAAACGCACTATGACGTGATTCTGATGGATCACATGATGCCGGGCATGGACGGCATCGAATGTCTGCACGCGCTTCGTTCGCAGACGGGCGGACTGTGCCGGGAAACGCCGGTCGTTGTCCTGACGGCAAATGCCGGTAGCGATGACGAGGCGCTGTACCGCAGCGAGGGCTTTGATGCGTATCTGCAAAAGCCGGTCGTTGTGGAGATGCTCGAGGAAACGCTGCTGCAATTGCTGCCGGCGGCACTGACCTCCGTGCGGGATGCTGCATCGTCCGGCAAGCTTTCAGGCAAGGACGTGCTGACAAAGCCCAAGATTCCGCTTCTTATTACGACGGAGAGCACAGCCGACCTGCCACGGGAGCTGCTGCAAAAGCTGCATATCCCGGTCATTTCCTACAAGATCTGTACAGAAAAGGGTGTGTTCGATGACGGCGTCGAGGCGGATGGCGATGCGCTGATCCGCTGTTTGCAGGATGAGGATCTGACCGTGCGCAGCGAATGTCCCTCCGTCAAGGAATATGAGGCGTTCTTTGCGAAGCAGCTTTCGCATGCGAAAAATGTCCTGCACATATCCACAGCCCAGAATACCAGCGGCGGCTTTGCCAATGCAAGCAAGGCGTCGGAGGCATTCTACCATGTTACTGTGATCGATTCCGGGCATTTGTCGAGCGGCATGGGCTTGCTGGTGCTGGATGCCATCTCAATCCAGAAGGCGGCGCCGCTGATTTCCGCAGAGGATTTGCGGCTGGAGCTGGAGGATCATGTGGAACGGCTTCAGACGAGCTTTCTGCTGGAGGATACGGAATACCTGTGCAGAAGCGGCAGACTTTCCAAGCGGTTGAACAGCATCTGCCGTGCCTTCATGATCCACCCGCTGATCCAGATGCACGGAAGTGCCATGAAGTTAGGCGGAGCGTTCATCGGCAGACAGAAGCAGGTGCGCCGAGCCTATATCCGGCGCGTGCTCCGGTCACCGGAGACGATCAACAAGGATATCCTGTTCATCACCTATGCGGGCATGTCCCAGAGGGAGGTGGAGGAGATCCGTGCAGAGGTCAGGAAATATGTGGCATTTGATACGGTATACCAGCAAAAGGCATCACCGTCCATCTGTGCCAACTGCGGTGCCGGAACCTTTGGACTGCTCTTTGAACGGAAGCCTGACAACCGGGGAAAATACGGACAAAACGATGAATGATTAGGAGGAAATCATGTTTCATAGACCAGATGGAAGGCTGACGGCGGTGCTGCTGGCTGCATTGCTGCTGACAGGCTGCGGCATTTGCAGAGCGGATTCCCATGAGGAGCGGGAACCACCTGATCCTGTGAAGGATCTGGAGACCGTGCAGGAACGGGGAACGCTCGTGATCGGAGTCACGGAGTTTCCGCCGATGGATACCCGGAAGGACGGGACATGGACGGGCTTTGACGCAGAGCTTTCCGAAGCCTATGCAGAGTCGATCGGTGTATCGGTTGAATTCCGGGAGATCGACTGGGATGAAAAGACGTATCTGCTCGATGACGGTGAGATCGATCTGATCTGGAACGGCATGACCGGGACAGAGGAGCTGGCGCAGGCGATCACCTGTTCAGTACCGTATCTGTCAAACACGCAGGTGATTGTGCTGAAGGACGAGGATGCGGCGAAATACCGCGATGTCAAGGCATGCTCGCACCTGCTGTTCTCCTGTGAGGAGGGCTCTGCGGCGCAGTCGCTCCTGTCGAAGATGCGTTACCGTCTGGAAACATGCAATTCCCAGCAGGATGCCGTTGCGGCGGTGAAGAACGGCAAGACCGATGCCGCCGTGGTCGATCAGATCATGGCAGCCTACCTGACAGGCGGCAATTCCGGGCTTTGCAGCGCCTATCCGATCAACGAGGAGGTGCTGTGCGTGGGGATGCGGAAGGGCTCGTCCCTGGAGGCATCCGTCAACGCTTTTTTGCAGGATATGTCGCAGAACGGCAAGCTTGCCGATGCCGCGAAGAACTACGGTCTGAGCGATGCACTGCTCTCACCGGATGCATAAAAATCCGCTCCCGATCATTCCGGTCGGGAGCGTTTTGTTACGATACGGGTATAGCGCCGCAGGGGATAGTCCCCGTCATGCGGTTCACCGGGAAAGGCAGCGGACATCTCTCCCGGCGGGAGCACGCGGTTCACACCGCACCGGAACAGCAGATCCGTCAGCGCATCACGGTCGGCATCCGCGCAGATCAGTCCTGCCGTTTGCAGGTAATCCTTGGAACGACGGAGCGTGCGCATGAGCTCATTCCGCGGCAAAGGCTTGACCAGCACATTTCCGTACATGCCGGAGAGCTCCAGATCCCTGTCCTCACAGACAGTGACGCTGCAGAATTTACCCTGAAATACGCGGGATTTCGCAGGTATCCCGGCGATCACGGCTTCGAGCTGTTCCGTATACCGGCGCAAAGTCAGCTCGGCGGCGGCACCGGGATCCGTGACGGGGAACTGCAAAGCGACCGCCTCCAGATACGGGAGAAAGCGCTCCGAAAAGGCAGTGACCTGCTCTCTGTCATCCGTGTCGAGGTAGATCACCTGACACGAACTGCAAAGCAGCTGCCGGGTCTCCAGAATATGCGATGCCAGCGCCGTGAGCTCGGCATCGGACGGCGTACCGGAAATGTAGCAGAACCCCAGACGGTGCCCCCATTCGATGAGCTTGCAGCCGATGGGCGCAAGCTGCCGCACGGCACCGACTGCCGCATCGCCGCCCCAGACTGCGATGCCGTCCGAAACTGCCGCCAGCGCCTGCATCCCGGTAATATCCTTGGACGGGGTGTCGAATACATAGATGAAATCGCGCAGCTCCGGACTTTCCTCGATCAGCGCCTGGAAAAACTGTATGGTCAGTCCCTTGTCCGCCTGCGGGAGCTTGAGGAGGTTGATATTCCCGGTGAGCAGTCCTTCAATCACGCTCCATGCCGGGAGCGCATCCATATTGCCCGCGGCAATGTGCAGAATCACGCCGAGTGGCAGCATCTGCACGGTGATCTGCTCCGATGTGACCGGCGCTTCCCAGTCCGCACCGAGCTCTGTGCGCACCTTGTAGACAAGCGCATCGCGTGTAAGCTGCTTTGCCGCATACTGCACCTGTGACCGCAGCATCGTATCGTCGAGCATCGCATCAAAGGCACCGTCCGCGATGCGGCGGCTCATGCGGTCCAGCGCATCGATCACCGTCTCACAGGGCAGGGACTGTGCGGCGCGTGTCTCATTGATGCGCTCCGGCAGCTGCGCGAGGATGCGGCTTTGCTCTGCGGAGGGGTATACCTTCCCGCCTGCAAGGATCATGGCGTGCCTCCCTTCAGGTAGTCCGCCGCACCGGCGGCACAGGTCTTGATGTCGCGCTGTCCGACGCGCCCGATGATCTCCAGCCAGGGTGCCTGACAGCCGCAGGGACATTCCTGCCCGTCGTGGAGGATCCCGAGATCGTCGGTCATGACACTGGTAACAGGAACAGCGCGGATCATGGGCGTGAGGAGATTGACAAGCCCCATCTCTCCGTGCGGCAAGGGTTTGAGCGTGCGGACATCGCGGATAATCACACGGCTGTAGACTGGCACATGGAAGTGATGCGCAGGGCAGTCTGTGTAGAGGATCGGATGCTCGACCGCGCCGAAAAACTCCACGATATGCGATTCCTCCACACCCAGACGCTCCTGGATGAGCCGATAGAGCGTCTCTTTTTCCACACGCTCACGGTAAAACTGCTTCCATCCGCCGCCGAGCATAATGAACGATCCCGGCGGGAGGGAAACGCGGATCTCCCGCTGCTCCAGCATTTGCAGGAGAAACCAGGTATACGACGGAAAGCCCATGAACCGCACGGGATGGGGCTGTTTTGCATAGCGCAGGAGCGTCTGCAAAACGCCCTCAAGGTCAGGGACATAGCCGCCGTCCTTGAATTGCAGGGCATAGGTGCGGTGCAGGGCAGGGGCGAGGAATGTCGAGCCGTAGGCGGTTTTCATGACTGCCATCTCATTGCCCCGATGAGGCTTGTAGCCGAGGATAATGTAATTGACCGGGCGGAGAGACAACAGTCCCCGGGTTTTCGCCATGCGCAGCACCATCCAGAAGCCCGCCGAAATGCTCCCCCAGTCCAACCCAATGCGGCTGAATTTCCCCTTTGTGCCGTGCGAGGTCGCCCTGACTGCCATCCGGCGCTCCGGCATGGAATACAGGCGGTGCCGCTTGAACAGAACTGTCGGCAGCACGGGGATCTTGTCCAGATCAGCAATGCCTTGCACCTGATCGGCGGAAAAGCCTGCCGCATCGGCGATCTTCCGGTATTCCGGGCAGTGTGCGAGATGATACGCCGTGTTTTCCCGCATTGCGCGGACAAACAGCGGCTCCGTTCCGGTCAGATCGAACGGATTTTTGGTAAGGAACAGCTTTTGTCTGGTATCCGCCATAAACCCTCCTTATTGGTCAGCAGCTCTCCGCAGTCACCTGAGCATTCCGGAGAAATGCGTACAGCAGCCCGACGGAAACGCCCATCATGATGACCTCCGTCAGAGGCTGTGCCCAGATCATGCCGGAAAAACCGAACGTATGATTCAGAATCAGCAGCAGCGGCACATACAGAATGAGCTGACGCACGAGTGTGATGACAAACGCGAACTGCGGCTTGCCCATTGCCTGAAAGGACATGCGGCACATGGATGTCGCGCCGACAAAGGGCAGAATCCACAT
>ONEQ01000054.1 GCA_900316885.1 uncultured Eubacteriales bacterium
ACATTTGAAAAAGATCATGATTATCGAGGACGAGCCCGCGCTGCGGGAGGAATTGTCCGTTCTGCTCCGGAATTCCGGGTATGAGACAATCCCTGTCACGGCGTTTCAGGACGCTGCGGGGCAGATGAAGACCGCCGGCGCGGATCTCATCCTGCTGGACATCAACCTGCCGGGTGTGAACGGTGAGGCGCTGTTACAGGAATTCCGGCGGACGCAGGACACGCCCGTTATCATGCTCACGAGCCGCACCGGCGAGCTTGACGAGGTGCTGTCCATGAGCTACGGCGCGGATGATTTCATCACCAAGCCCTACAACCCGACCATACTGCTCCTGCGGATCTCCGCGGTGCTCAAACGCTCCGCCAAGGGCAGCACCGCGCAGATGTACCAAGATGCGGAATTCAGCGCCGTCAAGGGCAGCCTGCACCGAAACGGCAGAGAGCAGATCCTGACCAAGAACGAGATGATTATCTTCCAGCTCCTCCTCGATCATGTGGGCGAGATCGTGACCCGCGACGACCTCATGACCGCACTATGGGACAACGACGAATTCATCAACGACAATGCGCTGTCGGTGAATATCAGCCGCCTGCGCGGAAAGCTTGCGGATCTGGGCTTTACTGATGCCATCGAGACACGCAAGAAGCAGGGGTATGTGCTGAAATGAAGCTCTCGGATTTTCTCAGGGACAGGGCAGCTGCCTACGCAATCGGGATCGGCGCATGGGGCATGGCGCTGATCTTCCTGTTCGCCTTTCGTGTGCCCCTGCAGGCGGTCATCATCGTCAGCGTGGTGGTGCTGCTGGGCGCATTTGTGACAGAAGTACGCGATTTTCTGCGCAAAAAGCGCTGGTATGACAAGCTCCTGCACTGTCTGGAGGAGATGGATCAGAAATATCTGCTCCCGGAAATGCTCGAAGCCCCCGATTTCTGCGACGGGCAGATTCTCCGCGAGGTCATGCAGGAGACAAGCCGTTCCATGTGCGAGCAGGTCGCGGTGCATCGGCGGGAAAGCACGGAATTCCGTGAATACATCGAGCTATGGGTACACGAGATCAAGCTCCCCGTCGCGGGGCTCACGCTCATGTGCCACAATGACGGGAACGAGCGCTATTCCGAGCTGCTGCGGCGCATCGACGAGTATATCGAGAATGTGCTCTACTATGCGCGGAGCGGCAGCGCGGGCGGCGATTACATCATCAAGCCCGTATCCCTCCGGCGAACGTTTGCGGATATTGCCGTGAAGAACCGCGCCGAGCTTCAGGAACGCGGCATTGCCCTTTCGGCAGAGGGGCTCGGCGTGAATGTCATGACGGACGGAAAATGGCTCACGTTCATCCTCGGACAGCTCATGGGCAACAGCATGAAATACGGCGCGTCGGAGATCACTGTCACGGCGGAGGATCTCCCCGACCGGACGGTTCTGCACTTCCGCGACAACGGCGCCGGCATCCCGGAAAGCGATCTGCCCTATATTTTCACGAAATCCTTCACCGGCGAGAACGGGCACACGCACGGACACTCGACAGGCATGGGGCTTTACATCGTGCAGAAGCTCTGCGATAAACTCGGGCATGCGGTCGAAGCAGAGTCCGTGCAGGGGGAATTCACGGAGCTCCGCATCACCTTCGGGAAAAACGATCTGCACAACGTTACAGATCTGTAAGGTTCTGTAAGCTTCGGACAGCGACAAATCCCCGGAAATGCTGTATGATAGGATACAGAAAGGAGCTGTTAGCATGGAACTTCTGAATATACAGCAGATCGAAAAATACTACGGCAGCAAGTCCAGCCTGACCAAGGCAATCGACGATATTTCTTTTAAAGTGCAGGAGGGCGAATTTGTCGCCATCATGGGCGCCTCCGGCAGCGGAAAAACAACCCTGCTCAACTGCATCTCGACCATCGACCGCGTGACGGCGGGGCACATCTTCCTCGAACAGACGGATGTGACCCGGCTCAAGGGCAAGGCGCTCAACCAGTTCCGGAGCGAGAAGCTCGGCTTCATCTTCCAGGATTTCAACCTGCTCGACACCCTGACCGCCTACGAGAACATCGCCCTCGCGCTTTCCATCCAGAAGAAACCCGCATCGGAGATCGACACGGCAGTCCGCCGCGTTGCAGGACAGCTCGATATTTCCGATGTGCTGGAGAAGTACCCCTACCAGATGTCCGGCGGACAGAAGCAGCGCGTTGCATCGGCGCGTGCGATTGTCACGGATCCGCGGCTCGTGCTGGCGGATGAGCCGACCGGTGCGCTCGATTCCAAGTCCGCCAAGCTCCTGCTGGAGCGCTTCCGCTACCTCAATACCGAATGCGGCGCGACGATCATGATGGTCACGCATGACAGCTTCACGGCAAGCTATGCGGGGCGCGTGATCTTCATCAAGGACGGCAGAATCTTCCACGAAATCAGCCGCGGCAGCGACAGCCGCAAGCAGTTCTTCGACAAGATCATCGACGTGGTGACACTGCTGGGGGGTGACGTCAGTGATGCTCTGTAAGCTATCGATCCGCAATCTCCGCCGGAGTCTGCGCGATTTTGCGGTTTACTTCATGACACTTGTCATCGGCGTTTCCGTGTTCTATGTGTTCAACGCCATCGGCGGGCAGGCGGCGACGCTCCGCCTCACCCAGAGCCAGCACGAGGTGATTCAGCTGCTCGATACCGTCATGTCCGGCACGAGCGTGTTTGTGGCAGGCGTGCTGGGTCTGCTCATCGTCTATGCGAGCCGCTTCCTCATGAAGCGCCGCAGCAAGGAATTTGCCCTCTACATGCTGCTCGGCATGGGCAAGGGGAAGATCTCCGCCATTCTCCTCATCGAAACGATCCTGATCGGCATCGGCTCGCTCGCTGTGGGGCTGATTCTGGGCATCGGGCTGTCGCAGCTCATGAGTGCGCTCGTGGTGAATCTCTTTGAGGCGGATATGAAGGCGTATCACTTCACCGTATCGGGTGCAGCCATCGTGAAAACCATCCTCTACTTTGCGGTGATGTATCTGGTCGTGATGGTCTTCAACAGCGTGGTCATCACGAAAATGAAGCTCATTGATCTGATCCAGACCGGCAGACGCTCGGAGCAGATCCGGCTCAAGAGCCCGGTGCTCTGCGTGATCGTGTTCCTGCTCGCCGCAGGGATGCTGGCGTTTGCCTATCATCAGGTGAGCTGGCAGAATGTCAGTCTCTCCCGTAATGAGATGCTGGTGTACATCGCAATGGGCACGGCGGCAACGTTCGGAATCTTCTGGTCGGTATCGGGAATGCTTCTGCGTGTGATGATGTCGATGAAGAACGTCTATCACAGAGGGCTGAATGTGTTCACCATCCGCCAGATCAGCAGCAAGATCAATACGATGGTGTTCTCCATGACGATCATCTGCCTGATGCTGTTCGTGACGATCTGCACCCTGACCTCGGCGTTCTCCATCCGCAATTCCATGAATGCGAATCTCCAGGAGCTCTGCCCGGCGGATTTCCTGCTTGCCGTGGATCTGACCGGCAGCCCGGACGGCAGCAAGCCGCTGACAATCACCGAGCGCTGTGACCCGACCGCAGATGCTGCGGATTATGTAGATCTGTGCGTCTACAGTGACCCGGCATTCACGTTCGCGGATGCTTTCGGTGATGCGCTTGCAGTATTGCAGGAGCAGTATCCGTTCCTGCAATCGGAGATGCCCGAACAGTTTGTCCGTGTCAGCGACTACAACCGTCTGATGCGGCTCTACGGCGGGGAGATGCTCACAGTGAACGACGGGGATTTCATCCTGCTGTGCGATTTCAAGACCATGCAGACAGTCCGTGACATGGCACTTCAGCACGGCACGGAGATTCACGCCTTCGGGCAGACGCTCCGCCCGCAGTATGACTGCTGCAAGCACGGCTTCATCGAGATGGCGGCAGAGCACATCAATATCGGGCTCTATGTCGTACAGGATGCGGTGCTCGACGGCGCAGCGCCTGTGACGGAGTATTTCATCGGCAACTTCGCCGGAGAGGATACGGAGGCTGCGGAGGCACGCCTGCACGATCTCGCCGCAGCAGCGGACATCTCCGGAATCCAGACCCGGTCGGAGATCTATGCGGCTGCCATCGGACTCGGTGCTGTGGTGACCTTCCTGGGGCTGTATGTGGGACTGGTGTTCCTCATCGCATGCGGTGCGATTCTCGCACTCAAGGAGCTTTCGGAGAGCACCGACAGCGCGGGCAGATACGAGCTGCTCCGCAAGCTCGGCGCAGACGAGAAGTCTCTCTCGCAGTCGCTGTTCCGGCAGACCGGGAGCTTCTTCCTGCTCCCGCTGGTGCTGGCAGCGCTGCATTCGGTATTCGGTATGCAGTATTCCGTGCATTTCATGGAGGTTTTCGGCATGGAGCATATCGCGGCTTCCATCACGGCAACGAGCATCATTCTCCTTGCCGTCTACGGCGGCTATTTCCTGGCGACGTACCTTTGCAGCAAGGGAATCATCCGTGAAAGAAGATAAAGGCAGCCCCTTCCCCGTCACTCCCGGGGAAGGGGCTTAGTATGTCTGTAGGGCTGATTTCAGCTCTCCCATGTACCTCCATGTACGATCTCGTGTCGGCGGATGCAGTAGATCACGCAGAGCAGCACGAAGCCTGCGAGGATCCCGCACAGCCCGCCGGAGGAATCGATCAGCACATCCTTGAACTGACCGGTGCGCCCCGGAACGAAGAGCTGGTGGATCTCGTCTGTGAGGGAATACAGCACTGTTGCGGCGAAGGCGATCAGCATCCCGAATCTGATCCGGTGCAGCCACAGGTACCAGAGACATCCCATCAGCGCATATTCGCTGAAATGCGCACCCTTCCGGACGATCAGGGTGAGTCCCTCTGCGACGCGGTTCTGTGCGTCCTTACTCAAATCCCAGTAGCCGGTGAAAAAATGCTGCGCCAGAAACTGACAGATCCGTCCGCTTGCGACGTCGCTGTCATCTCCGATCTGCGAGGACAGATAGTAGATCAGGATCATCAGGATCAGCAGCAGGATGGGATAGGACCAGTTGATTTTTTTCTTCATAAAGTCTCCTTTAATCCGGTTCCGCCTCGTAATTGATGCGGTATTTGCGGATGTTGTGGCATCGGGTGCTGTTGACGATGCCGATGGCGGTGTACATGCTCAGAACGGCTGTGCCGCCTGCGCTCATGAACGGCAGCGGAATACCGATAACCGGCATCACCTTGAGGACCATGCCGATGTTCATGAAGCTGTGCGCAAAGAGCATCGCAAAGGTGCCGATGCAGATAAATCTGCCCAGCAGGTTCTTTGATCCGAGCGAGTCCGTCAGTACCTTCAGGCAGATAAATACCAGCAGCGCCAGCACGATCAGGGAACCGATGATGCCCCAGACCTGCCCGGTATAGGCGAAGATAAAGTCGTTGTGCATCTCCGGGACGACGACATAATTGCCGTCGAGCAGTCCCTTGCCGAAGGTGCCGCCGTTGGCGAGGGCGGCAAGTCCCATATCCTGCTGGTATTCCAGATTCTCCGGGTCAGTGCCGGGGTGGATCAGGACGAGGATACGGTTCTTGTGCGTTTCCTGCAAAAGGAAATTCCACGCCACCAGACACGCCGCCGGAACCGCGATGATCCCCGCAATGAGATACCGCAGGGCGATGCGAGCCGTCAGAAGCTCCGCCGCAAAAATGAACGAGAAGATGATCGCCGTGCCGTAGTCACCCTGCAGGGCGACCAGCCCGATGGGAACCAGTGCGTGCAGGCAGAGCAGCGCCATGTGCGGCAGCTCGTTCATGTGCTCCTCGTCGCGGGAGAGGTGGAAGGAAAACGTCAGGATAAAGGCAAGCTTCAAAAGCTCCGAGGGCTGGAGGTAGAATGTGCCGATTGCCAGCCATGCGCGGTCGTCCGCGCCCTCACGCTGGTAGCCGAGCCCGGTGAACGTCAGCAGGACGAGCCCCAAGGCAAGCGGTGCATACAGCATCCAGAGCCTTGCAAATTTATTGTAATCCAGTACGCTCAGCACGATCACCACGACAAGTCCGAGCACCGATGCAATGATCTGCGTCTGCACCGTGCCCATGTCGCAGCGCCGGATCAGCTCGTTGCTCGCGATGCTGTAGAGCATCAGGCAGCTGATCGCGGAAACGGCAAGCGTCGCCGCAATCAGGCTGAGATCGGACATGCGGAGGTACTTCTGAAATGCTTCAAGAAATCGTTTCATTCGCTGTCTCCTGTATCTCTAATTCAGGTATTTGCTGTCAAAGCCGCGGAACTGCACCGCCATGGCGATGTCGGCGCGGTCGATGATCTCATTTCCGTGCAGATCCGCCGCAGAGCGTGCGACCTTCTGGATGCGGCTGTAGGTGCGGGC
Organism: uncultured Eubacteriales bacterium; assembly: GCA_900316885.1. Taxonomy (GTDB): domain Bacteria; phylum Bacillota; class Clostridia; order Oscillospirales; family Ruminococcaceae; genus UBA3855. The sequence continues at coordinate 6,345 of ONEQ01000054.1, forward strand.
GCTCATGCCGTAGCGGTCATGCACTGTCCGCAGAAGTGCCTCGGCATCCGGGGTCATGCGGCAGTATTCCAGCAGCAGGTGATCCGGGATCATCGCGTTGCAGTAGATGGAGGTGCCCCTGAACCGGGCATTCTGCCGTTCGCGTGCCGCTTCGATGCGCTCGCGGATTGCCGCGCTCCCCTCCGCCTTCTCGCGGGAGGAGAGATCCTCGAAGGGTACCGGATCCACGTCCACATGCAGATCAAACCGATCCAGCAGGGGACCGGAGACTCTGCCCATATAGGCGGTGACCTGCTTCTGTGAGCAGGTGCATTTCTTCTGCGGCGAGCCGTAATAGCCGCAGGGACAAGGATTCATTGCCGCGACCAGCATGAAATTGCACGGATAGACCGCTGTGCCCGATGCACGGGAGATCACGACCTCGTGGCTCTCCAGCGGCTGCCGGAGAATCTCCAGCGTGGAGCGGTCAAATTCCGGGAGCTCGTCGAGGAACAGCACACCGTTATGCGCCAGCGAGATTTCCCCCGGTGTGGGGATGCTGCCGCCGCCGACCAGCCCTGCCGCCGAAACGGTATGGTGCGGCGCACGGAACGGACGCTCCGTAATCAGCGGATACGCTGCCGGAAGCTGTCCGGCAACGGAGTAGACATTGGTTGTCTCCAGAATCTCGGCGCGGGTCATGGGCGGGAGAATTGTCGGGATGCGGTTTGCCAGCATGCTTTTGCCGCTGCCGGGCGCACCGATCAGCAGGATGTTGTGACCGCCTGCTGCCGCAAGCTCTACGCCGCTGCGCGCCTTCGCCTGACCGCGCACATCGCAGAAATCCAGGATGCTCTCGGCTGCACGCCCCGGCTCCGGGTGACAGACCGGCGCCGGCTCCAGCACATGCTCACCGCGCAGATGTGCAAGCAGCTCACCCGCATTGTGCACGCCGTAGACCGCAATGCCGTCAATGACGGATGCCTCACGCACGTTGTCGTAGGGGACATAGATCTCGCGGTAGCCGTTTTTCTTTGCCAGCATGACCATCGTCATGACACCGCGGATGCTGTGAATGTTGCCGTTGAGTCCCAGCTCTCCGATAAAGACGCGCTCGGGCATCTGCACGGGCAGGATCTCCATCGCCTGCATGAGTGCGATGAAGATCGCCAGATCAAAGGACGTGCCGGATTTCTTGATGTCCGCAGGCGCGAGGTTCATCAGCACCTGCCCCTTGGGGAACCCGATATGCACTGAAGCGGCGGCGCTGCGCACTCGGTCACGTGCCTCCTTGATCGAGGCATCCGGCAGACCGCTGATATCGAACTGTGTGTGACCGCGGGAGACCTCCGCCTCCACGGTCACGGGAAAGGCGTTCATTCCGAACAGTCCCACACTATTGGTTACGGAAAACATGCTTTCACTTCCTTACAGCTGCGGAATATCGGGAATATCCGGCAGGTCGGGGATGTCGGTATTCACGTCCGGCACATCCCACTTGGTATCGGGGATGTCGGTATTCACATCCGGCACATCCCACTTGGTTTCCGGGAAATCGAGCTTGGCATCGGGGACATTCCACTTGGTATCCGGGATGTCGTCCGCCTTGGGCGGCTCCGGCATGGGCTCAACGTGGTCGAAAATATCTTCAATTCCGGGCATTTCGGCGGGATTGTCGCTGACCTTGAGCGTGTAGTCCATCGTCGGGGTGTTGATGCGGATCTGCTCCTCGCGGTGCGCATCCTCCTGTGCCCGGATGCTGTCAGGTGCGGGGGCATTGCCGTCGAGATCCTCCATTTCCCCGTAGGAACGGTGATCGAGCCGGTGCATCGGCTCGTATTCGGCATGGAGCTTGGCTTCCTCGAAGCGCTCGCTGAAATACGGATAGCCCTGCTGCTGCATGACCCACTGCATCTTCTTGAATTCCGGGATGGCGATCAGGTACAGCAGGATCAGCAGCCCGCCGATTGCCCAGTGGAAGCAGGAGGTCAGGATGCCGATCACCACCATCACAATGAGCGCGATGTGCAGCTTGGGGCGCTTCTGTTCGCCCAGAAAGGCGAGCGCGATGCAGATCAGGCTGATGAAGATCGTCAGGATGCCATAGGCCAGCGGGAGCTCGTGCGGTGCAGCGCCTTCGCGCTGAATATGAGCGGCTTTGGCGTTATTGTAGATCGTGAAGCCCATCATGACTGCCACATTGACAGCGGCGTAGATCAGCAGAATTTTGGGTTTGACGTCACGCTTGAACATCACGACGCCCCCGCCGATGGAAAGGATCATGTAGATCAGGATCAGAATGCCGCTGGTCAGACTGATTGACAGGCCGTCATTGTTGTAGCTGACGGCGCTGATGGACGGCCCGGCGTAATTGGTGGCGAAAAATGCCGTCCGGAAATAGAAATTGAAGATCAGCAGACAGATGGTGGCGATCAGACGGTGCGTGTGGTTGCGGCGGAACTTTATCATGAGTGTGGAGCACTCTGCATAATGCGAAGTGTCGATGGTATCTCTGTAACCTGACATGGCATTCCCTCCCTGAGCCAAAAATTTCTCCATGATATAGTATACCACACTTCCCGCGCCTCGTCAAGGAAATGGCAGGAAATCAGCACAAGGTACAAAAAGCCCTCCCGGTGTGCGGGAGGGCTTTTCATTACTTTACAGGGAGCGATTTGATGATCTCCAGAGCCGCTTTCAGGATATTCAGTCCGTCATTTGCTGTGATCTTCTTGTCGCTGTCCACATTGGCAGCCATCTGCTGTTCGGCTGTCAGATTAGTGCATCCGAGCAGGAACTTGTTGATGATGACAACGTCCAGAATATCGATCTTGCCGCTGTCGTCCAGATCTCCGAGTGCGATGTTCTTGAGCTGTGTCGGCTCAACGCCACCGGTTGCCCCCGTGGTCTTGGGCTGTGTTGCCTCAGTTGCCTCGGTGGTCTTGGGCTGTGTTGCCTCAGTTGCCTCGGTGGTCTTGGGCTGCGTTGCCTCGGTTGCCTCCGTGGTCTTCGGCTCTGTCGTCTTGGGGGTATCAGGAGCTGCATCACCGTCTGCCTTGGTGCCGTCCGGCTCAATGCCGTAGTAGAGCTTGCCGTCAACATATACCGGAACATACGGTGTTACAATACCGAGCGTCTTGCCGTCTGCATCGGTCTCCGCCTTGGCGGTGAGGAGCTCCTTGTTGGAGGGATCGTTCGATGCATCCCAGCCGCTCTGATAATCCGGCAGGATAAAGGCGAGCAGGATCTCGCACTGCTGCATACCCTCGGATACCGGGATGACGGCTCTGCCGTCAGGAAGATTGACTTCGACATAGTAGATATCGCCGTCATACTGCTTGACCTCGGAGATCTCCGCCGGCTTGATGCCGTTGCCGGAATACATTGCACTCTGGTCACGGTCACAGCGGACAACGACCTTGGTCGGATCCAGACCCATTGCCTTCGCCTCGGACAGATCCATGTAGTAGCGGAAGGAGATGTTGTCCTGGACTCTTGCCGGCCATGCGGAATGGTTGGTCACCTTGAAGCTGATCGTCGCGCCCGATGCGCTCATTTCCTTGGAGTTCACTTCCACATAGAACTCCGGTCCGTCGTGTGTTTCCTTGGGCGGGAAGTTCGGATCGGTCTTGCCGCCGTTCTTGTCGATCATCTTGCAGAGGAGCGCCGTGAAGCCTGCATTGTAGTCGGTCGCAACCTCGTTGTTGATGTAGTTGCCGCGGTCGTCCTCATAGGAGCCGTCCTCCTTCGGACCGCCGACCAGCGCACCGTAGAGGGTGTGACGGTTGTTCTTCGGGGTTGCCTCTGCGTTCTTCCAGGAGCCGTGTGCGGTGCGGTGATGCGGGTTCAGCGGATAGCTGTCGCCGTAGCCGACTACATAGCTGAAATGATTGGGGTTGTCACCGAGGACGTAATTGATCTGCTCCTCGTAGAACTGCTCATAGGCGGAGGTATCCTGATCCTTCAGGACGGTATCGCTTGCAACGGCTGCGATAAAGCCGGCAGTCTGCGCATAACGCGCACAGCCCCAGCCGTCGATGTAGACGAGCTTCTGTCCCTTGATGCGCTTGGCATCCTTGACCAGATAATCCACATGCTTCTTGACATGATCCACATAGGTCTTGTCGCCGGTATTCTGCGCATAAAGCAGCATTGCGCCCTGCATGGTATCATCCCAGCAGTGGCACCAGGTATACTTCAGGCAGCTCTGACCGAGCTCCTTGTCGAGGTTCGGGATATAGCTGGTCGCCTTATCCAGGAATGCCTTGTCGCCGGTCGCCTTGTAGAGCCAGTTCGATGCGTAGAACAGCTCGTCATAGAAATGGCTGGAGCGATAGAAGCCCGATGCGTCGGAATCGTTGTAAACCTTGTCGGATCTGGAGGCATCAGCCAGCTCGAAGATGTGCTTTGCGGTCATGAGATACTTCTCGCGCTTGGCATCGTCCACTCTGCCGTCAAGGGCGCAGTAGCCTGCTGCAAGCGCCGCCGCCATGCCGCCGAAGACGCAGGAGCAGCCCTCAGAGGCTTCGAGCGTTGCACGGGATTTCTTGTAGTCCGTGCCGGAATCCTGCATTGCATACTCATAGAGCTCAGGAGATCCCCACCAGGTGTGATCGACTGTACCGTTGCCGACCTGGAATACCACCGTATCGCCCTTGTCGCAGGCAACGAAATAGTCCATGACGTATTCCAGATTGTTGACGTAATTCTTCATTTCACCGCATTTTTCCACGCCGTCCGGATACTGGTACAGACCCCACGCGAGCATGGATGCGGAATATGCCATCGGCAGGTTGAATTTCACATGGTCGCCGGCATCGTACCAGCCGCCGTCGATCTCGTCGATGGTGTTGGAATCGCCCTTCCATTCCACGCGGTTCCACTCCGGCAGATGACCTGCCTGCTGGCACTCGTAGAAAAACAGGGACTTTTGCAGTGCGTCGGCATAATTGAAATCTGCTGCTGCTACTGTTGCCGGTGCAGCCGGCACAGCGCTGAGCAGCATGGATGCAGCAAGCACTGCGGCTGTCAGTCGTTTCTTCATAGCAAAAACTCCTCTCATGTTTTTGAAACAGCGCATTTGGGGACAAACCCCGTCACTGTATATTTTAGCATATTTTTTACACAGTGTCAAGCAATTTTTCTAAGGCAACACCGCACAAAGACCGCCTGACGGCTCAGCACGTCATCTGTACCCCATCTTTTCCTTGCTCTG
>ONEQ01000053.1 GCA_900316885.1 uncultured Eubacteriales bacterium
TCGCAGTAACCGTTCCGTCCTGGAATCCGGATTCCTGTATCCAGTGTAACCAGTGCGCATATGTATGTCCGCATGCAGTTCTGCGCCCGGTAACCCTGACTCCCGACGAGGCTGCAAAGGCACCGGCTTCCATGAAGCTCGCTGCTATGAAGCCGGCAATCGGCGATCTGAAGTTCGGCATGACCGTTTCCGTTCTGGACTGCACCGGCTGCGGCGTATGCTCCAATGTCTGCCCGGCTAACAAGAAGGCTGACACGCTGGTAATGAAGCCGCTCGAGGGCGAGCTGGCACAGCAGGAGGCATTCAACTACGGTCAGACCACCGAGATCAAGCCCGAGGTGACTGCAAAGTTCACTGAGGCAACCGTTAAGGGTTCCCAGTTCAAGCAGCCGCTGCTCGAGTTCTCCGGCGCATGCGCAGGCTGCGGCGAGACTCCGTATGCAAAGCTCATCACCCAGCTGTTTGGTGACAGAATGTACATCGCAAACGCAACCGGATGCTCCTCTATCTGGGGTAACTCCGCACCGTCCACTCCGTACACAGTTAACAAGAAGGGCTACGGTCCGGCTTGGTCCAACTCCCTGTTCGAGGACAACGCAGAGTTCGGTTACGGTATGTTCCTGGGTCAGGAGACCCTGAGAAACCGCGTCATTGCAAAGGTTGAGGCTCTGGCTGAGACTGCTACCAAGGACGAGGTCAAGAAGGCAGTTGCCAAGTTCCTGGAGACCAAGAACGACGGCGCAGCCAACACTCCGGCAGCAGAGGAGCTGATCGCAGTTCTGGAGAAGTGCGATTGCGAGCCGGCAAAGGCAATCCTCGCTGAGAAGGATTATCTGCGCAAGAAGAGCCAGTGGATCTTCGGCGGCGACGGCTGGGCATATGACATCGGCTTCGGCGGTCTGGACCACGTTCTGGCATCCGGCAGAAACGTAAACGTGATGGTATTCGATACCGAGGTTTACTCCAACACCGGCGGTCAGGCATCCAAGTCCACTCCGACTGGCGCGATTGCACAGTTCGCAGCAGCAGGTAAGGCTGTCAAGAAGAAGGATCTGGCTGGTATTGCAATGAGCTACGGCTATGTATACGTAGCACACATCGCAATGGGTGCAGATCAGGCACAGTGCCTGAAGGCAATCCGCGAGGCAGAGGCATATGACGGCCCGTCCATCATCATCGCTTATGCACCGTGTATCAACCATGGTATCAAGACCGGTATGTCTACCGCACAGGCAGAGGAGAAGAAGGCTGTACAGGCTGGTTACTGGCATCTGTACAGATACAATCCGGACCTGAAGAAGGAAGGCAAGAATCCGTTCCAGCTTGATTCCAAGGCACCGAACACCGACGAGTATCGTGACTTCCTGATGGGTGAGGTACGTTACAACCGTCTGATGCGTGAGAATCCGGAGCGTGCAGAGCGTCTGTTCTCTAACGCACTGGAGAATGCAAAGGATCGTTACGATTACCTGACCAGACTCACCAAGATGTATGGTACTGAGGAGTAATCTACATCCGCAAGTTTAACCCGACATGATAAGAATCCCCCGAACCTGCGCGGACAAGCAGGTCGGGGGATTTTTGCGTTCATAGGGAAAAAGAAAAGCCTGCTCAAAGACGAGCAGGCTTTTCTGTTGCAAGCACCGTATGGTGTAGGGGGCTATAAAAGGCGGATACATAGCCATTTTTTGACCCCATTTTTCAATGTCCTGTTTTTTCACAGAACGCTCACATTTGCGCGTGCAATGTTTTACAGACCTCATCAAACAAACGCCCTCTGACGATAGTAATATTATACCACATTCCGGAGCATTTATCAAGCCTGTTTAGTGAACGTGCGGAAGATTTCCCGCAGATCGTTCCCGGACACCACAGAAAGCGCCTGCGCCCGTTCCCAGTCCTCGTCACGGATGGACGGATCATACACCGCCGCCACCGGGAATCCGGCATTCACCGCCGTTTCGATGCAGTGGAGCGCATCCTCAATGACAAGCGTCTGCGAAACCGCAGAGCCAAGCCGTTTCTGCGCATCAAAGTAAATATCCGGGCTGGTTTTCCCGGCGGGGTGATCCTCCCCCGTGAGCACGAACCGCATCCGTTCCCGCAGTCCCAGCCGCGTGAGGACGGCATTGGCGGAACTGCGATAGGTTGCCGTGCAGATGCCGCAGGGAATGCCCCGCGCATCCAGCATATCCAGAACCTCCGTGACATAGGGCTTCATGGGGATCGTGTGCCGGTAGTGCTCCGCCGCCATCTCCTCGATGCGGGCGATCACCTGTGCGGGGGTGAGCGACGGAACGTAGTTCTGCACGAAGAAATCCGCCCACTCGTCGATGCTCATCTTCGCCACCTGCTCCGACAGCCCCTCCGGGAGCGTGAGCCCGTTCTCCGCGAAAAACGCAATGTCGATCTCGTGCCAGATGCGCATGGAGTCGATCAGCGTGCCGTCGAGATCGAAGATGACCGCCCGGATCTCCGGCAGCCCCGTCATGCGCGTGTCCCCTTGATGATGCGGGCGCGGAAATCCTCCTCGGAGGACGTGATCTCGCGCTGCGCGAGCCCGTAGACGCTGGAGGCGCGTTCCTCCATCTTCACAAACGCCTTGCATGCGGGATTCTCGTCCCGGAGCTTGGCAAGGGAGGTGTGGATCGGGATGCTGCTCTTCTTGCCGGCGATGCCCATCAGCTCGCGCCCGCGGTCATTGAAGGCGAGCACCCGTGCATAGGGCGGTTCGAGCTTGAGGGCTTCCTTCCGGATGCCGATCATCGCGCACATCACGGCACGCCGGATGCGGGACATGGTGTAGCAGCGCGTCTTGACAGAGGCAAGCAGCTCGTCGAGCGTGGACGCATTCCGTGCGGCATAGAACCGGTTGTAGAGCGCCTCGCTCATATCCGGGAGCACCATCATTTCGTCCTCGGTGATCGTGCGCATCCGGTAGAGGATGGCGCGTTCCATGCGGCGCATGGTCGCGGTCTTGCCCTCCTCGATGCGGTCAGCAATCATCCGCGCCGTGTATCCCGGCACGAAGCCGATGTAATTGAGATTGCAGTCCATGATGCAGTTGCGGATGAACGTCGCGCTGGCATACTGCGCCTGTGGTTCGAGACTGTCGTGCATCACGCAGCGCCGCGGGATGGTGAACGGCTTGAAGGCAGCACCGGTCTTGCGGATTGCCTTCATGTACTCGATGGCGAGCAGGTTGTTCGGGTCGTGCATCTTGCCCGCGACCTGATTGCCGTACCGCTGCCGGACGACCTCCCAGACCGCCGCGGGGTAGGAATCCCCTGCCTTCATGCGCTCGACGATGCGGTCGCCGTAGATCTGCGTGGTGGAAAGCGACGCATCCGTGAGCAGTTCGATGACCTCAATGTCACCCGTGGAGCTGCCGAAGCTCAGCTCGTCCACGATCCCTAAGCGGTGCAGGAGCGTGACGGCGCCCGTGGCGTAATCCTCCGCCGCCGCGCAGGAGAATGCGACCGGCAGTTCCAGGACGAGATCCGCCCCCGCCTTGACCGCAAGCTGTGCGCGGTCGAATTTGTTCAGGAGCGCAACGTCGCCGCGCTGGACGAAATTGCTGCTCAGGACAGCGATGATGTGCGTCGCACCGTTCCGGCGTGTTTCGCGGATATGATGGACGTGCCCGTTATGCAGGGGGTTGTATTCGCAGATGATTCCGCTGACTTTCATGATTCGTCCTCCAGAAATATACAAAAAAGCGCCTTGTACATGGGACAAGGCGTTTGATGGCATGTTTTGTCCGGCATAACGCCAGTATGATTCTGATTTAAGTATAGCATAACGCGCCGGCTTTGTCAATAGGCATTGCGTTTCCGGAAATTTTCAAAAAGCTCTTGCATTTTGATATAAAATTATGTATAATAGTAGTATGATGCTCCGCATGGGGCGGAAACTTCAAAATTTCAACCGAAAGGAACAAAAAACATGCTGATTTTAGTAGTCAACGCAGGCAGCTCTTCCCTGAAGTATCAGCTGCTCAACATGGATGATGAGAGTGTGCTCGCAAAGGGCAACTGCGACCGTATCGGAATTGACGGTCATGTATCTCACAAGACCGCTGACGGCAGAACCTACGATGCCGACTGCGCATTCCCGACCCACACCGAGGCTTTCATGAAGCTCGTCGAGGTGCTCACCACCGGTGACGCCGCTGTCATCAATGACATGAGCGAGATCTCCGCAGTCGGTCACAGAATCGTGCAGGGTGCCGAGGTATTCTCCGAGACAACGCTCGTTACCGACGAGGTTATCGACAAGATCGATGAGCTCCGCGATCTGGCGCCCGTTCACAACCACGCACATGCGCTGGCGCTCCGTGCCTGCAAGAAGGTCATGCCCGCATCCGTACCGCAGGCAGTTGTATTCGATACCGCATTCCACCAGACCATGCCGGAAAAGGCATTCATGTTCGGTCTGCCCTACGAGGACTATGAGAACCTGCACGTTCGCAAGTACGGCTTCCACGGCACATCTCACCGCTTCGTATCCCAGGCACTCGCAAAGGCTATGGGCAAGGATGTCAAGGATCTGAAGATCGTTTCCTGCCACCTGGGCAACGGCTCCTCCATCACCGCAATCGACGGCGGCAAGTCCGTTGACACCACCATGGGCTTCACACCCCTTGACGGCGTTCTGATGGGCACCCGCTGCGGCGCGATCGACCCGTCCGCTGTGACCTTCGTGATGGAGAAGCACAACTTCACACCGGCTGAGATGAGCGACTACATGAACAAGAAGTCCGGCTTCCTGGGCGTTTCCGGTGTCGGCTCCGATAACCGCGATGTATCCGCTGCGGCTGACAAGGGCGACAAGAGAGCACAGCTCTCCAAGGATATGCTGGTATACCAGATCAAGAAGTACATCGGCGGCTTTGCAGCAGCGATGAACGGTCTGGATGCGGTTCTGTTCACCGGCGGTATCGGCGAGAACGCACCGGATGTCCGCGAGCAGGTCTGCTCCGATATGGATATTCTGGGCATCAAGATCGACACCGTTGCCAATGCAGGCATCCACGGCAAGCTCCAGAAGATCTCCCGTTCCGATTCCAAGGTTGAGGTATGGGTTGTTCCGACGAACGAGGAGCTGCTGATTGCAAGAGATACGCTGGCACTGATTTCCAAGTAATTTGACATCAGACTTCCTCGGAAACTTACGAAGCACCTTTCCGAGTAAGTCTATAGCAGAGGGCGGTACCGCCCTCTGTTTTTGTATCGGGGGGATCTGTATGTATGAAGAATTGATGCGAAAGGCTTGCGAGGTGCGGGCAAATGCCTATTGTCCGTATTCGCATTTTGCCGTAGGTGCGGCACTTCTGGCGAAGGACGGGACGGTCTACACGGGCTGCAATGTCGAGAACGGTTCGTATCCCGTCGGGATGTGCGCCGAGCGCGTGGCATTCGGCAAGGCAATCGCTGACGGCAAGACAAGGGGCGATTTCGAGGCAATCGCGATTGCCGGCGCCCCTGCCGGAGAATCGCCCGATGCCCCGTGCTATCCGTGCGGGATGTGCCGGCAGGTGCTCATGGAGCTGGGCGGCGGGGAGCTGAAAGTTGTCCTGCATGACCGTGTTTACCGCATGAACGAGCTCCTGCCCTGTTGCTTTGCACTGTCCACCTGAAAGTCCTGCGGGTGCAGGGGCGAGCAGCCCCTGCTGGGGGTGTGGGGGCAAAGCCCCCACAATCCGGCGCTTTTGAATTTTTTGAAATTGGGGCTTGTAATCTGCCAGGAGTTGTGTTATAATAAAAAAGAGCGTGCGTGAAACGGACCAGCACGAGAAAGGATGGGTGGATATGTTGTACATGGAAAATCACATCGGAAGGATCACCATTTCCGATACCTATTTGCGGGAGCTGACCGAGCAGACGGTCATGCAGTGCTTCGGCGTTGCCGGATTTGCGGCAGTCAGGCTGACAGATAAGCTGTTTGAGGGACGCTTCAGCCCCATTGATATCGAGGCAGATGACAACAAGCTGAATATTTCCGTGCATGTGAGTGTCATGTACGGCGTAAACATCCCGGCGGTGGTCAATGCGCTCATGCACAAGATTGAATTTGTGATCGAGGATGCTGTACGGATCCCCGTCAACCGCGTGCGTGTGTATGTTGACGAGGTCGTTGAGCCGTAACGGGAGGGTATAGAGATAACATGAATGGTAAGCTACTGAAAGACGCACTTTGCAGTGCGGCTGTCACGATTGAGAATAACCGCAAGGCGATTGACGAGCTGAATGTCTATCCCGTTCCGGACGGCGATACCGGCACGAATATGTCCATGACCATGAGCGCCGCAAGACGCGAGCTGCTGGTCATGAGCGACGAATCGACCGTTGCGGAGATCGCTGAAAAGGCGGCAGGCGCTATGCTCCGCGGTGCGCGGGGCAATTCCGGCGTTATCCTGTCTCTGCTGTTCCGCGGCTTCTCCAAGGGACTGGCAGGTCACGAGACCGCAGACGGCACGGATATTGCCAATGCGCTGGAGATCGGCGTGCAGGCGGCATACAAGGCTGTTATGAAGCCCACCGAGGGCACGATCCTCACGGTTGCCCGCATGGGCGCACAGGCGGCGCAGTTCACGGCGCGTGAGAATCACGACCCGATTGCCGTATTCGAGGAGACCGTCAAGGCGGCATCCGAGGCGCTGGCGCAGACGACCGAGATGCTCCCGATCCTGAAAAAGGCGGGCGTGGTCGATGCCGGCGGTAAGGGACTCCTGACCATCTGGGAGGCAATGCTTGCCGTATTCCACGGCGAGGCACCCGCAGAGCCGGAGGAAACGGCTGTCCAGACCAAGAAGCAGGAGAATATTGCCATCGGCAGAGTCGATCTCGAGGAGGAGATCACCTACACCTACTGCACCGAGTTCATTCTCGAAAAGAAAAAGGACTGCCCGGATCCGTTCAAGCTCCGTGCGTACTTAGAGACCATCGGTGACTGCGTGGTCGTGGTGGACGACGACGAGATCATCAAGGTGCATGTCCATACGGATAACCCCGGTCTGGCGCTCCAGAAGGCGCTGGAATTCGGTCAGTTCATCAACGAGCCGAAGCCCAAGGTCGAGAATATGCGCATCCAGCACGCCGGCAGAGTCCGCGAGGCGCAGAATGCGGCGCTCGATGAGGATTACGTCCGCGCAGAGCCGGAGAATCTCTACGGTTTCGTAGCGGTTGCAGCCGGTGCCGGACTGGAAAACATGTTCAAGGAGCTGGGCGTGGACTGCGTGGTCAAGGGCGGTCAGACGATGAATCCGTCCACGGATGACATTCTGAAGGCGATCCATGCGACCCCGGCGAAGAATGTGTTCGTGCTCCCGAATAATAAGAATATCATCATGGCGGCAGAGCAGGCAGTGGATCTTGCCGACCGCAATGTCGTGGTGCTCCCGACCCGCACCATCCCGCAGGGCATGAGCGCAATGCTTGCCTTTGACGAGACGATGGATATCGAGGGCAACCGCATGGCAATGACCAAGGCGTTCGAGCGCGTTTCCACGGGTCAGATCACCTTTGCGGCACGCGATTCCGAGCTGGACGGTCATAAGATCCGCAAGGGCGAGGTGCTGGCGCTGGACAACGGCAAGCTTGCCTTCACCGAGAAGGAGCTGAACAAGGCGGCATACAAGCTCGCCAAGAAGCTTGTCAGCAGCGAGACGTCGTTCCTGACCCTGACCTACGGCGAGGATGTCTCCGAGGAGACTGCCGAGGAGCTGTTCGAGAAGCTCCAGTCCAAGTACGGCGACAAGCTCGAGGTCATGCTCGTCAACGGCGGACAGCCTGTCTACTATTATATGATTGCAACTGAATAAGGTTTCTGGGGCGCTGCCCCAGACCCCACGAGGGACGCCGCCCCTCGACCCTGCCTTCGGCATTTTATGCCGGGGGCTTTGTTTTTCATGCTGGGGTGCAGGGGCAAAGCTCCTGCACCGGTATAAGGAGACCACATGACCAGATTATTTCTATCCATCAGCAATTTAAAAGGCGTCGGCGCCAAGCGGCAGGCAGTCTATGCGAAGCTCGGCATCGCCACCCCCTATGATCTGCTGTACTACCTCCCGCGTGATTACCGGGACTACCGCGACCCGGTGCCGGTTTCCGAGACGGAGGACGGGATCGCTGCCGTCGTGCGCGTGACGATCACGGCGAAGAAACGCCCCTTTTACGCCCGCGGGGGCTTGCAGATCTACGGGCTGGAATCCGAGGACGAGGACGGCACGCCCCTGTCCATCCGGTTCTTCAACAACCCCTACACCTACCAGACGATGAAGCCGGGTGAGGTTTACACCATGTACGGCAAGATCACGGTCAAGCCGTCGGGACGCGAAATCCATGTTCCGACGCTGCTCAAGGATCTCAATGTCCCCATCGAGGCGATCTACCCCCAGACCACCGGGCTCACCAGCGCCATGGTGCGCACGAATATCACGGAATGTCTGGCGCTCATGGACGAACAGCCCTTCGAGACGCTCCCGGCGGATCTGCGCTCCCGCTACAGCCTGATGCCCCTCCCCCGCGCCATGCACTGCATCCACCAGCCGGAGAACCTCACAGACGTCGAGGATGCACGGCGGCGGCTTGCCTTTGAGGAGATGCTGCGCCTGCAACTGGGACTGCATCTGCTCGCGGAGAAGGCACAGCGGGAAACAGACTACCCCATGGACAGCAGCACCGACCTTGCGCCCTATTACGAGAGCCTGCCGTTCACGCTCACGGATGCGCAGCAGCGGGCGATTGCAGAGATCGTGTCCGACCTGTGCAGCGGCGCCCCCATGAACCGGCTCCTGCAAGGCGACGTCGGCAGCGGCAAGACCGCGGTCGCGGCGGCGGCGTGCTATTTCACGGCGCAGAACGGCTGTCAGAGCGTCCTGATGGCGCCGACGGAAATTCTCGCCGGACAGCATTACCAGACGCTGTGCGGCTTCCTGCGCCCGCTGGGGATTCGTGTGGCACTCCTGACGGGCTCGGTCAAGGGCAGGGAGAAGAAGTCCATCTATGCGGAGATCGCGGACGGCACGGCGCAGGTCATTGTCGGCACCCATGCGGTGTTCCAGAAGGCGGTCGAATATGCGAGGCTGGGGCTGGTTATCACGGATGAGCAGCATCGGTTTGGCGTGGCACAGCGTGCCGCGCTTGCCGAAAAGGGCGGTATCCCGCACAAGCTGGTCATGTCCGCGACGCCGATCCCGCGCACGCTGGCGCTGCTGATGTACGGCGACTTGCAGGTGAGCATCCTGGATACCAAGCCCCTCGGACGGCTGCCGATCAAGACGTATGCCGTCTCCGGGGCGAAAATGCGCCCGCGTGTCATTAACTTCATGAAAACCGAGCTCGACAAGGGGCGGCAGGCGTACATCGTCTGCCCCGCGATCGAGGAGGGCGACAGCGAGCTGAAGGCGGTCACGGCGTATGCGGAGCAGATGCGGGAGGGACTGCTTGCCGGGCGGCGGGTGGACATTCTCCACGGGCAGATGACCCCGCAGGAGAAAGACGACGCGATGGCGCGGTTCCGCGACCACGAGACGGATGTCCTGATCTGCACCACGGTCGTGGAGGTCGGCGTGGACGTGCCGAACGCGACGGTGATGCTCATCGAGGATGCGGAGCGCTTCGGCTTGTCGCAGCTGCACCAGCTTCGCGGGCGCGTGGGGCGGTCAGGGTACCAGAGCCACTGTATCCTGCTCACGGAGCATCCCACGGACGAGGCGCGGGAGCGCCTGCGCCTGATGAGCAGCACGACGGACGGCTTCGAGCTGGCGCAGAAGGATCTGGAGCTGCGCGGGCCGGGTGATTTCTTCGGGAACATGCAGCACGGACTGCCGCCGATGAAGCTGGCGACTCTTACGGATACCCGGATGCTGCATGAGGTGCAGGAAGCGGCGGCGCATATCCTGCAAACGGATCCCTTGCTGCAATCAGATGCGTTTCGGGCACTTTACTTCGATATATCGCGGTTATTTGCGCAAAACGGGGAGAATGGGCTGAATTAGGGACGGGTGTGCCCGTCTCTGATCTGCCCGGTTTTGATAGAGAATGATAGTTGAAACTTGTGCAGCTATCACAAACAGAGAAAAAATTGATTTTTTTTGAAAAAAACCGTTGACAAACGGATGGACTTGTGCTATAATAAAATAGTCGTCAGGGAGGAAACGCTGAAACAGACCGGACGATGAGAAAAGAAGGCGTGGGGGTTTAGCTCAGCTGGGAGAGCATCTGCCTTACAAGCAGAGGGTCATAGGTTCGAGCCCTATAGTCCCCACCATCTTTTTGGCCCGGTAGTTCAGTTGGTTAGAACGCCGCCCTGTCACGGCGGAGGTCGTGAGTTCGAGTCTCATCCGGGTCGCCATCCTGCTTCCGTAGCTCAGTTGGTAGAGCAGGGGACTGAAAATCCCCGTGTCATTGGTTCGATTCCGATCGGAAGCACCACCATGCGGATTTAGCTCATCTGGTAGAGCGCCACCTTGCCAAGGTGGAGGTAGCGAGTTCGATCCTCGTAATCCGCTCCACATGTATCGGGGAAATATTCTCGGTATAGCTGAACAGTCCTGATGTGAAAGCATCGGGACTTTTTATTTTATCAACACAGCATTGCATGACGAAAGGAATTGACAGATGATTATTGTAACGAACAGTACGGGGGCGGAACTGCGCGAACAGGCAATCTATGTATTGGCACAGATGGAGAAGGACAAGAATGTAACGGTGGATCTGGCAATCCGGAACCGGACGCCCAGAACGATCCGCTGCGCGAATGTGTACCTGGAGCCCTTTGATGCATCGGGCAGAAAGGTGGCGTGCCGCATGACGGGCGAGGGAAGAAAGTCTATCATGGTGAGCGGGCCGATCCGACCGGAGACCGACGGTGAGTCAGAGGGCGCGGAGATTCGCTATCCGGAGCTCTGGCACAATTCTCTGATCGATCAGGTACGGGCGTACCGGATTGAGGTGACGTTCGACGATGGGACGACCGAGGAGTGGACGGACGACAACACGGTCTTTGAAGTAAAGCGGAAAAAGAAGGGCTTGATTTTCTGGAAAAGCTGAAGCTTTTGACGCTATGTCAAATTAAACAAAGTCAAGCAGAAAAAGCGGATTTTCTTCTGCTTGACTTTTTCAGGAAACCGTGGTATAATAATAAAGCTGTCGGACGAGAGAGCGAAGCTCGAAGGTCTGAAAAGCACGCAACTTTGGGAAAACTGAATAGTCTGAAATGTTTTGAGAAGAGTTTGAGAGAGAAAAAATTCAAAAGAAATTTTGAAAAACCTCTTGACAAACGATCCGAAATGTGGTATAATAAATAAGTTCGCTGCCAAGCCGGACGGGAGTCGCAGAGCGGGGCAGAGGGCAAGAAAAATCACAGAATCGGGTCGAGTGAGAGAGAAAAAGATTTGAAAAAATCTGAAAAACCTCTTGACAAACAGCTTGAAATGTGGTATAATAAAAAAGGCTTACAACCTGATCGAGAGATACAGGAAATGAGCCGGAACCACGGTCAAGAAAAAACTTCAAAAAACTTTGAAAAAAGGCTTGACAAAAATCCGAAAGTGTGGTATAATAAATAAGTC
>ONEQ01000255.1:0-4475 GCA_900316885.1 uncultured Eubacteriales bacterium
ATCTGACCTGTCTGGACGACAGCATGGAATATTCCCAGAATAGTGTCCTTTCGGCACTTCGTCAGGAGATCCGCCCCCTCACCGCGGAGCGGATTTACTATCACTATCTGGAATTCGGGCTGTCCGATGAGGATGCGCGTGAGATGCGCCGACTGTTCGGGCTGGACGATCATGAGCCGTGGTATCAGATCCTCCCGCTTGGCGGGGGAGAGGGACATTCCGGCGGCGGTGGCGGCAAATCCAATACCCCGAACGATTCCCCACAGGAGCAGCCGAATCCTGCGCAGTCCGAGGAGCCGGATGATTCCCCATCGCCTCTGATGAGCCGGAATGAAGCCGAAGCGACATGGAAGCGCTTGTCGAAACAGATTGAGCTGGATCTGGAGACATTCGCGAAATCACGCGGCGACGAGGCAGGAAATCTCTTGCAGGAGCTTCGTGCCGTGAACCGCGAAAAGACCGATTATACGCAGTTTCTGCGGAAATTCGCGGCTTATGCCGAGGTCATGCGCATCGATATGGACAGCTTTGACTATCATTTCTACACCTACGGGCTTTCCCTCTACGGGAATATGCCCCTCATCGAACCGCTCGAATACAAGGATGACCGACGGATCCGGGATTTTGTGATTGCAATTGATACCTCGGGTTCTGTCGCCGGGGAGACTGTGCAGAAATTCGTGCAGAAAACGTTCAACATTCTGAAAACACAGGAAACCTTCGACCGGCGCTTCAACATCCACATCATCCAGTGCGATGCCCAGATCCAGGAGGATGCCGTGATCACGTCACAGGAGGATTTTGACCGGTATCTCGCGCAAATGCAGATCCGCGGTCTCGGCGGAACGGATTTCCGCCCGGTGTTCTCCTATGTGCAGACGCTGATTGAACAGCGGCAGTTTACCGATCTGCGGGGACTGCTGTACTTCACGGACGGCTACGGGAGATTCCCCGAAAAGCAGCCGCCCTATGAGACCGCATTCGTCTTTCTTGACGACGAGGTGAACAACCTCGAGGTTCCGGTATGGGCGATGCGTGTCATTCTTGAAACCAAAGATCTGGAGGAAATGCCATGAATATCAAGGAAGCCAAAGAGCAGATCAAGCATGCCGTGACGGCGTATCTGACGCGGGATGCACTCGGTCAGTATGTCATTCCGCCGCAGAAGCAGCGGCCTATCTTTCTCATGGGACCGCCCGGAATCGGCAAGACGGCGATTATGGAGCAGATCGCATCGGAGCTGGGGCTGGGACTGCTGAGCTATTCTATGACCCATCATACCCGTCAGAGTGCGCTGGGTCTGCCGGTCATCAAGCATGTGGAATTTGACGGCAGGGAGTACGACATCTCCGAGTACACCATGAGCGAGATCATCGCATCATCGCATCCGTCTACGAGCTGATGCGCGATACAGGTGTGCAGAACGGCATCCTGTTCCTCGACGAGATCAACTGTGTGTCAGAGACCCTGACCCCGGTCATGCTCCAGTTTCTCCAGTATAAGACCTTCGGGCGGCATCAGGTTCCGCCGGGATGGATTGTCGTGACTGCGGGCAACCCGCCGGAGTATAACCGCAGCGTGCGCGAATTTGATATTGCCACATGGGATCGTCTCAAGCGTGTGGATGTGGAGCCGGACTTTACAGTCTGGAAGGAATTTGCCTATGCATCGGGCGTTCATCTGGCGGTCATGACCTATCTGGAGATCAAGCAGCACAATTTCTACAAGGTCGAGACCACGGTGGACGGCAAGAGCTTCGTGACCGCCCGCGGCTGGGATGATCTGGCGCAGATGATCTCCCTGTACGAGCAGCACGGGATCCCCGTGACCGTGGAACTGATCGGGCAGTATCTCCAGAACCGCGAGATCGCGTCGGATTTCGCGCTCTACTATGACCTGTACAACAAGTACAGATCGGATTATCAGGTGGAAAGCATCCTCGCCGGCACCCCCTCCGAGGAAATCAAGGCGCGTGCGCATGCGGCGAAATTTGATGAGCGCTACTCTCTGATCGGTCTGCTGCTGGAGCAGGTGATGGGCAGCATCGATACCTGCATGGCAGAGGACGAGATGCTCACGGAGCTGATGGCAGTCCTGCGGGAATTCAAGGCGCAGAGCGCTGCCGCTCCCGGACAGAGTGCGGATTTTCTCAACAATCTGAAAAATCAGGTGGAAAAACGGCTGGCAAAGGGGAAGGAATCCCACAGCCTTTCCGATGCCAAACAGTCGCAGCTTTTGCAGGTGGTGCAGATTCTGATGCAGGGCATCACACAGGGCGGACAGTTCGAGCAGGTCAAGGCGGATTTTGATCGGCGCGTGAAGGAGCACTATACAAATGTCAAGGCGGCATCGGATCAGGTGTCGTACATGTTCCGGTTCTGTGACGAGGTGTTCCCGAACGGGCAGGAGCTCATCATTCTGGTGACCGAGCTGACAACAAATCCCCATACAGCGCAGTTCCTTGCCAAGTACCGGGTGGAGGAATATTTCATCCATGACAAGGCGCTGATGTTCAGCCAGCGTCAGAAGGAAATCCGGACGCAGATTGAGGAGCTCAGACTGTAAACGATCCGGTACAGAAGGAGGGAAAAACATGCAAACCTATGAATTGATCCAGAAGACACGCCGCCTGGAGCCTTTGTGCGAGGAGGAGATTCGCTTTCTTGTGGAGGGCTTTACCAAGGGAGAGATTCCCGATTATATGATGTCCGCATGGCTGATGGCAGTCTGCTGCCAGGGGCTCACCAGTGAGGAAACCGTGTCACTCACACTGGCGATGCGCGATTCCGGTGAATGCCTGGATCTGTCCCCCATCGGGGCAGTCACTGCCGACAAGCACAGCACGGGCGGCATCGGCGACAAGACCACGCTTCTCATTGCCCCCATTGCAGCGGCTTGCGGGGGGTATGTCCCCAAGATGTCCGGGCGGGGCTTAGGCTTCACCGGCGGCACGATTGATAAGCTGGAGAGCATTCCGGGATTCCGGACGAATCTGGAGCTGGACGAATTTCTCGAAGCGACGCGCAAAACCGGATGCTGCATCATCACGCAGAGCGGAAATCTGACCCCTGCGGACAAAAAGCTGTATGCCCTGCGGAATCTGACGGCGACAGTGGACAGCATCCCGCTGATCTGCTCGTCGATCATGTCGAAGAAACTGGCGCTGGGTGCGGACTGCATCCTGCTGGATGTGAAATATGGCAGCGGCGCATTCATGAAAACGCCGGAGGATGCGGAAATTCTGGCACGACTCATGGTTGAGGTCGGCAAGGCGGCAGGGAAGAAGTGCCGTGCAGTCATCACGGATATGAATGCCCCGCTTGGTGCGGCAGTCGGCAATGCGCTGGAGGTGGCGGAGGTGATCCGGATGCTCCGGGGCGAGGTGCGCAATTCCCTCACAGATCTGGCAACCTCCCTCTCCGCGCAGATGCTCGTCATGTCCGGCAAGGGGGATATCGTGGAATGCCGGAAGATGGCGGAGCAGGCAATTTCCTCTGGTGCTGCGCTGGAAAAGCTGCGGATCATGATCGGAATGCAGGGCGGAGAGCGCCGTGTCTGCGATGATCCGAGCCTTCTCCCGCAGGCGGCATGTCAGATGACGGTCAAGTCGGAATCACGCGGCTTTGTGACGGCGATCCAGAGCGAGGAGATAGGACTTGCGTGCCTGGGACTTGGTGCAGGACGCACGGCGGGCAGGAGCGCGATTGATTTCGGTGCCGGTGTGGAATTTGCCCGCACGGTCGGGGATTTCGTCGGGCAGGGGGACCCGCTGTTCACGGTGTACGGCGCGAATGCGGATCTATGTGCGGATGCAGCCGCCAGAATCCGGCGTGCGATCACCATCAAGGAGGCACCCGCGGTACAGCGCCCGATGATCCACAAGATTATCGAATAGCAGCGTGACGCTGCACCCATCTCGTTCCAAGCGGCGGGTACTCCTTTCCAACAAACGCAATGCCCCCAATGCCTTAATGGCAAAGGGGGCAAGCTGTTGTCTATTATTTGAGCATTTGTTTAAGCGTACCCAGATCGAATACGTCAACCACACCGTCACCGGTGAAATCGGCATTGCTCTTGAGCGTTACCTTCTTGCCGAGGATCCAGTCCTGGAGCAGACGAACGTCCTTCGCATCCACCGCACCGTCAGCATTCAGGTCACCGACCAGCGCACCCTCTGCCAGATTGTCGAAATCCAGCCAGAGCTGTACATACGGGCTGTTCTCCTTGTATGCCGGGGAACCGGTGTTCTGGGATGCCAGTTCCGCTGCGGAAAGCGCCTTACTGTATACGCGGGCTTCGTAGAAATCTGCTGCGGAGCTGCGTCCTGTCTCCGGGCACTTACCGAAGGTTACCGGATAGCTCGACGGTGCCACGCCGTCCGTGGTATCCGTGTCACCCTCTGCGACGATCTTGCCGTCCAGATAGATCCGAATCTTGTTGCTCTCTGCATCGTAGATGCCGGCAACCTGATGCTT
>ONEQ01000255.1:4581-7479 GCA_900316885.1 uncultured Eubacteriales bacterium
TGCGTAGATGAAGAATGCAAGCTGTCCCTTCTCAGCACGCAGTCCGTAGGAATGGTCGCCCTTGCTGGCGAGCATGTTGAATTCCGGTTCACCGGTCGGAACCACGTTCACCTCAACGGTAAAGGAGTTCTTGCCGGATACGGCACTGTCGAGCTTGCTGCCGGTCGGAACGGTCACGGAACCTGCCACGGCATTGCCGTCCGCCTTCTGCTTGAGTACTGCGTTGCCGGAGCCTGCCACGAGGAGCTTGTTCTGGCTCTTGTCCTGGAATACCGTGCCGTCGGACTTGAGCTTGGAAACCTGATTGCTGCGCTGTACGTCATTCATGGTGTTGGAAACCGGCATGATCGTATAGCCCCAGTGATATGCGTGATTGTTGTGCATACGGTACTTGTCGAGAGTCGCCTGACCGCAGGTTGCGGAGCCGACACCGCAGGAGCCGTAATCCAGACTCAGGACAGTTTCCTTGCGCGGGGAGAGCTGGAAGGTGTGGTTTGCCTTCTGGAGGTCATTCGGATAGAAGTGCAGCGCACTTGCCTCAATCGCGCCGTCCGCTGCGATCAGCAGACCGTAGCTGTTCTTCGGATTGCGCACGGAGATCCACTTGACGTCGGTCAGGTTGCCGCAGTCATCCGCCTTCATGTACGGGAAATACATGCCGGATACGGTATTCGTCCAGATGCCCTGTCTGCCGCCGGTTTTGCGGTCGTTGTAGGTCTCGACCGGACCGTTGCCGTACCAGCTTACCTGCTCTGCACCCTCGGGGAGCGTCATCAGGGAACCGACCTTCAGGAAATTGCCCAGACCCGTCTTGGTGGCATCCACGTCGAAATCGACCTTGATATCGCCGTTCGGGGAAATAGTGTACGTGATGGTCACGCTGGCATCCTTGGCGTTCGGGAGGGTCAGATGGGAGGTTACGATCTTTTTGCCGTTCGCGCCGTCCTTGACGTCGATGCCGCGGACGGTGATCTTGTCTGCCGCACCCTGCCATACGTTGTCAAATACGCCCTTGGAGCCCCAGCCGGTGTCGTTCTCGACCTGACCGCGCCAGAAGTTCGGACGCGGGCCGTCGGTGATGAGCGTCTCACCCTTGTAGGTGTAGGACTTCATCAGACCGGTGGACTTGTCGATGGAGCAGCTGAAATCGGTGGTCACCGGAACGTACATATCCGCATGATCGACCACATCCAGCTTCTGAGAGCCGCTGTCATACTTCGCCGGTGTGCCGGATCCGTTCAGAGCAAGCTGTCCGTAGGACACCTCGGTGCCCTTCGGTACCATGTCGGTCGCGGTTTTGGTGCGGACGGAGAGCTGGAGGTAGTACTCGTCGCCGGACAGACCAGTTTTCGGTACCTCAAACGGCACGGTGAAGCTACTCTTGGTCAGCGGCGCACAGCTTGCATTCTTGACAATGCCTTCCTCGTAAACCACGCCGTTTTTCAGGAGCGTCCATTCCAGATCGAAGTCGCTCAGATCGAGGAAATTGTTCTCGTTATAGACGGAAACCTCGTTCTTGGCGAGCTGCTCGCCGGATGCACTGAACCAGAAGCTCTGGTACTGGTAGGCAACTTCCTGCAGCTCCGGCTGCGGAGTACGGTCGGGGAGTACCACGCCGTTTTCGCAGAAGCTGTTGTCGTTCGGGCTGTCGCCCCAGTCGCCGCCATAGGCGTAGAAATTGCCCTTGATTTCGTCCTTATAGAGATTCGAGTGCGCACCCTCGGTGGAATAGTAATCCCAGCCGCCGCCCTTGCTCTGGATGCTGACGGCTCTCGACTGATCGACCCAGTCCCAGATGAAGCCGCCGAGCATATTGTCCGCGCTGCGGATGCCGTCCCAGTATTCCTTCAGAGCGCCAACGGAGTTGCCCATCGCGTGGTCGTATTCGCACATAACATAAGGCATCTTGCCGGCGCCGGCGTTATTGCGGATGATACCGGAGCCGGGGTACATATCGCTGCCCATATCGACGCCCATGTCAAAATGCTGTCCCTCGCTGTGGACAGGACGTGTGCCGTCGTTCTTCTTGAAATACCAGATCATGTCGCGGAACATGCCGCCGGAATCGTTCGGGTTTGTGGTATAGCCCATCTCGTTGCCGATCGACCATGCAACGATGGACGGGTTGTTTTTCAGGCGCTTGAAGGCGGTTTCGGTTCTGTCCATTGCCACCTTGTAGAACTTCGCACGGTCGCCGCCACTGTTGCCGCCGTTGATGGCATGGCACTCGTTGTTGGTTTCGCCCATGACGTACATGCCGTACTTATTGCACAGCCAGTACAGATAGGAGTCATTGCTGTAATGCGAGGTTCTGATCGCATTGATGTTGTGCAGCTGCATCTGCCGGATATCCTCGCGCATGGTCTCCTGCGGGACAGCCTTGCCGTTGAACGGGTCGGTGTCGTGGCGGTTGACGCCCTTGAGAAGCAGGCGCTTGCCGTTGATGGTGATCGGCTGCCAGCTTGTCGTGGTCTTTTTATAGGAGCCGTCCACCTGTGTCGGCGTAAAGCCGATTTCACGGAAGCCGAGCT
This sequence comes from uncultured Eubacteriales bacterium, assembly GCA_900316885.1. Taxonomy (GTDB): domain Bacteria; phylum Bacillota; class Clostridia; order Oscillospirales; family Ruminococcaceae; genus UBA3855. The sequence continues at coordinate 7,113 of ONEQ01000255.1, forward strand.
GTGTGGAGACGATTTCCTGTGCCACGCCCTTGTCATCCTTCAGGGTGATGACGAGCGCATAGAGGTTCGGTGTCTCGGCAGACCAGAGCTTCGGGGACTTGACTGTGGTTTTCAGGGTCGCTGTCGTGCCGTTCCAGGTCTTCATGTCACCGACCTTGGCGGTCACGCCGGAGAGGATGTTGTTGCCTGCCTCGTCGAAGGCATCTGCCTGCACCGTCCAGCCGCTTCTTGCCGTGCCGGAGAGGTTGGTCACGTTGACATCGACGGAGAGCTGTGCATTGGTATAGGTGCCGTCCAGATCGGTCTTGACGGTGTAGTCGCTGATCTGCACCGCATTGGTGCTGACAAGGAACACGTCGCGGAAGAT
>ONEQ01000052.1 GCA_900316885.1 uncultured Eubacteriales bacterium
CCCCGTACATCTGCTCGTCCGCGATCTGCATGGCGCGGCAGATGTCATAGTCGCCCGTGCAGTAAGCCGTGCCGACCGCAAAGCTCACATCGGGCGTGGCAGCGGCAAGCTCGCGGAGCTGTGCGACCATCTGATCCATCTCCGCCTCCGTGACATCCGGGCAGAACATCACGAATTCGTCGCCGCCGGCGCGGTAGATCTCGTAGTCCCCGAAGGCAAGCTTCAGCAGGGCGGCGGCGCGGCGCAGGAGCTTGTCGCCGGCATCGTGCCCGTTGTCGTCGTTCATGGTCTTGAGTCCGTTCAGGTCGGCAAATGCGACAGCCATCGTGCCGGGGAGCGGCGTTTCGCCGGAAACAAGCTGATCCACGCGGTCATTCATGGCATTGCGGTTGCTGACCTGGGTGAGGGCGTCGATGGTGCTGCGGAATTCGAGCCGGGAAACGAGGTGGTGGTTGGCGATGACGGCAGCGATCAGGAAGGTGGAAAGCTCCAGCGTTTCCTTGATGGTCATCAGCTTCTCCGCATCGAAGTTCGCCGCCCAGATGAAGCCGACCAGCGTCTGGTTGCAGCGGATGGCGTACAGGATGAGGTTCCGGATGCCGTTGGCGCACAGGGATCTGTGCCATACCGGGTCGCGCTCCGCGATGACGTCCAGATCCTCCAGCAGCAGGCAGTCACTCAGCGCCAGATCTGTCTCCCACGCCTCAGCAATCTCATAGGGCGTGCGCTGCATATCCTCTGACAGGTGATGCAAAAAGTCGTCCTGGATGCCGTTTTCGTTGATGAAGCGGCACTCCCGGGTATTTTTGTCCACGATGTACAGGGAGCAGCGCTCGGCGCCGCAGAATTCCTTGATTTCCGCGGCAGTCAGTGCCATTGCCTGGAAGAAATCCTGCGTCGCGTGCAGCTTGATGCTGATATCCATGACCGCATTGGCGACCTCAGAGGATTTCTGGGACATGGACTCCGTCTCCACCTGATGGGAGTAGGTGATGAGGTACAGACAATAGACCGTCTGTGCACCGTCCTCTGCCGGCGCGGGCGGAACCCCGACGGGGCTGACCGGCAGGTAGAAGCCCTTGAGCCACACGCCGCGGGCATTCACATAGGAATACAGCGGCTGCTTAGTGCTGGCGCATTTGTAGACGAAGCTCTCGAAATTCAGATCCATCCAGTACAGGCGGTACGGGATGCCCGGATAAAATTCCGGCGCATCGGGATGCATGTGCAGCATGCCGACGTTCTGCTGATTGACCGCCATCAGGCGGATTTCGCTGAAGCTGCCGTCCGGCAGGATGTCGAAGGCGTACAAGCTCGCCATCCCCTCAATCCCTTCGATCCACGTCTGAAAATCCATAGTTAAGCCCCCTTGTTTTGTTACGTCATGGAAGTATTGTGCAGGATGAAATGAAAATAAAATCTCTTTTATTATACAATATAAATGTGCAGAATGCAATGAACAAAATGTGAATTCTGACCCGGATGATGCCTGACTCTTGACAAAATCATGCGGATTTGATACAATAAGAAAAAGACATCAATCGGAGGTTTGTTCCCATGTGGAATGACAGATGTAGAAAGCTAGGGACTGTTCTGATGCTTCTGGTGATGCTGGTGCAGGTCATTGCGCCGTTTACCGTGTGTGCCGATGAGCCGGAACGAAAGACCGTGCGTGTCGGCTGGCATGAGCCGCCGTATTTCATCACCGATACATCCGGACGGAAATCCGGGTATTCCTACGAATACCAGCGAAAGGTCGCAGCCTATACCGGGTGGGATTACGAGTATGTCGAGGGCACCTGGTCGGAGCTGCTGCAAAAGCTCAAAACAGGCGAGATTGATCTGTTGAGCGACATGTCCTATTCGGAGGAGCGCGCAGAGCAGATGCTGTTCTCCTCGATCCCGATGGGCACGGAGAGCTACTATGTGTTCGTGGCGCCTGACAATACTGAAATCTCCGCCGACTCGATTGCCACGCTGAACGGCAAGCGCATCGGCGTTGCCAAGGGCAGCATTCAGAAGGAGTATTTCCTGGACTGGGCGGAAACACACAATATCCACGCGAATATCGTCGAGCAGACCTGCTCGGAGGAGGAATCCCTGCGGCTGCTGGGCACAAAGTTTGATGCGTTCGTCACGATGGATGTGTACGGAACGCCGGATACTGCCGTCCCGGTATGCAAGGTCGGCTCGTCGTATTTCTATTTCGCGGTCAACAAGAACCGCCCGGATCTGCTGACGGAGCTGGATGCGGCGCTGAACAAGATTCAGGATGAAGACAAGTATTTTGACCAGCACCTCCACGATGCCTACCTCAACAGCGGCGAAACAGCGCGGTTCCTGAGTACTGCGGAAAAGGGATGGCTGGCAGAGCACGGTCCGGTGCGGGTCGGCTATCAGGACAGCTACCTTGCTTTCTGCGCGAAGGATCCCGCCACCGGCATGCTGACAGGTGCCATGAAGGATTACCTCGATTACGCCGCCACAGCGTTTGAAAATGCGGAGATCACGTTTGAACCAGTGGCGTTCCAGACGGTCAATGCGGCAATAGAAGCGCTGCAGGATGGTGAAATTGACTGCATGTTCCCGGCGAATCTGACAGAGTTTGATGCCGAGCAGCTCGGACTGATTCTCTCGCCGTCGCTGATGCATTCGGAGATGCAGGCGGTGGTGCGTGCGGGGGAGCAGAAGGAGTTCCTGCGCAAATCTGATGTGACCGCTGCCGTCAACGAGGGAAATGTGAACTACGAGATCTTCCTGGACGATCACTATCCCTTCTGGGACAGAAAGCACTACCCCAACACGTCCACGGCGCTCGAGGCAGTTTCAAAACAGGAGGCAGACTGCGTGCTCATCAGCAACTACCGCTACAGCAATATCTCCAAGCTCTGCGAGCGGATGCACCTGACGACCGTGGATACCGGCATCGATATGAATTACTGTTTTGCGGTGCGAGCCGGGGAAACGCAGCTCTATGCGATCCTTGCAAAGGTTGTCGGCGTGGTGCCGGATTCGACCGTTCACAGCGCATTGACCTACTATTCCACAGAGGACATGAAAACGACCTTCCTGGAAATGCTCAGGGATAATCTGCTGATTGTCATGACCGTGATCACCGCCGTACTGCTGGTGATCCTGATCCTGCTGCTGCGGAGCATCCGGGCAGAGAAGAAGGTGCAGGAGGGCGAGCATCTGGTCAAGGCGCTGAACAAGCGTGTTTTCGTGGATGCGCTTACCTCAGTCCGGAATAAGGGTGCATTTACCGAATATCTTGATAAGCTCCAGGAGCTGATCGATCAGGGCGGGGCGCCGGATTTTGCGGTTGGCATGTTTGACTGCAATGACCTCAAGAGCATTAATGACCGGCACGGTCACGACAAGGGCGATATCTATCTGAAATCCGCCTGATGGAACAGTTTGAAGCGCAGCGGCGGTCAGTCTGCGATGCGGCGGAGAATGTCTGGGATGAGGTTCACATTGCAATCGGCATTGCAGTCTTTGATTCTCAGAAGGACAGCACGGTTGCCGATACGGTGCGCCGTGCGGATCAGATGATGTATGTGAACAAGCGCCTTGAAAAGGGCGAAGAATGAGAAATGCCGCCTGCCGGATGCACTGGCGAGATTCGCTGCGATCCGGCAGGCGGTGCTGTATAGAGGAGAACACGATGTATTATTATATCCAGAGCACACTGGAAAAGACCGAAAAGCTGAACTTCAGCAAAAAGGCGAGTCGTTATGTGGCGGTTCTGACATCGGCGGAATGGATGGAACAGCGGGAGCAGTTCGACATGGGAATCGAGATGGATCTCGACCTTGCCGCGATCCACTCCACGAAGGCGGAGGTGAACTACGATTCCCTCACCGGGACGTTTTCGATTCCAGACCGGGAGCATCTTTCCGCACCGAACACCAATTTCGCCTTTGCGCTCGATGAAAAGGGGATCGTCCTGATCGACGACAGCGGACTGGTGAATAAGCTGATCGCCAACATTGTCGGCTCCAAGCGCTGGACGATGCCGAGTCTGGAGCGTTTCCTGTATGATTTTCTGGAGCAGATCGTGTCGCAGGATCAGGTGATTTTGGAGCGCTTCGACAAGGAGCTGGACACGATCGAATCCGAGATTCTCGCAGGCTCCGAGGCGGATCCGTCGCTGCGGGTCAGCCGCATCCGGAGCGATCTGCGCGATATGCGCATCCACTACGAGCAGCTGCTCGACCTGAGTCAGGAGCTTGAGGAGAACGAGAACAACTTCTTCAAGAAGGAGAACACGCGCTATTTCCATCTGTTCAACCAGAGAGTGTCGCGCCTGCATGACCTGACGACCTCGCTGCGGGATTACTCCATCCAGATCCGGGATCTCTACCAGTCCAAGCTCGACGTCAAGCAGAACCGCATCATGGCGCTGCTGACGGTGATCTCCTCGATCTTCATGCCGCTGACGCTGATCGCGGGCTGGTACGGCATGAATTTCAAGTACATGCCTGAGCTGGAATACAAGGCGGCGTATCCGATCACCATCGTTGTCAGCGCGGCAATCGTGATTTGCAGTCTTGTCTTTTTCAAGAAGAAAAAATGGCTCTGATGCCGGAAGGGGACTTATCCATGGCAGAACGCATCACCCTCGCACCCCTCACCCCGGATGACCGGGAGGCTTTCATCCGGGAGAATCTGGCGGCATTTCAGGACAGTGCCGAGGAGATCTCCCGCCATACCGTTGAGGTCGTCCTTGATGCCGCAGAAACGCAGGCGTACCGCATTTTGCTGGACGGTGCAAAGGTCGGGGGAATGGTGGTGATGACGGAGCGACGCCGTGGAACGCTCCTGCTGCTGTTCGTGGATCCTGCATATCACAGCCGCGGCATCGGTACGGCGGCATGGCGTGCGGTGGAAGCGCAGTATCCGGAAATCGACGTCTGGGAGACCTGCACGCCGTATGATGATAAGCGAAACATCCATTTCTACGTGAACCGCTGCGGATTTCAGATCGTGGAATTTTTCTGCGCAGTGCATCCCGATCCGCTTTGCGACCCGGATGCCCCGCCGGCAGGACCGCAGGAGATGTTCCGGTTCGAGAAAATCATGAGAAAACGCCCATGATTTCCATGGGCGTTTCTGTTATGCATTCCCGTCCTCCGGGAAAAATTCCATGATTTCGTCCTCGCCGTCTGCCGATACGGACACAGAAACCGGCTGCTGCACATAGCCGATTGCGGCATTGAGCTCCGCAAGCAGCGCATCGTATTCTGTCAGCATTTCGGGATGCTCTGCTGTCAGGGTATCCCAGTCGTCCGCATCTGCCGCTTTTTCCAGTCCTGCGGCAATGGCGGACAGCGCTTCTGCCCCGATCATCCGTGAGGAGCTTTTCAGCGCATGAATCAGGATGGCATAATTATTGGCATCATGCTTGTCATAAAACCTTTGCAGATCACATTGCTTCTTCGGTGCGCCCTGCACGAATTCCTCCAGCAGCATCCGATACAGCTCGCGGTCATTCTGACAGTAGTCCATTGCGGCTTCTGTGTGGATGCCCTTCTGCTGCAATGCCTGTAAGAGCCCGTCCGGTGCCGGCGGCTCCGGATCCCTGACCGGCGCAGCCTCCGCAGGGGGAAGAATCTTCCCCTCCGGCAGGTACTGCATGAGCAGCCGCTTCATGGAAAGGCTGTCAATCGGCTTTGACAGGTAATCCGTGAAGCCCTCCGCGATGTAATGCTCCTTGGCGCCGGTGAGCGCATCGGCGGTCAGGCAGATGACCGGCACCTGCCGGAATTCGTCATGCTCCTGCGCACGCAGGCGGCGCAGCGTCTCCGTGCCGTCCATGACGGGCATCCGCTGGTCGAGCAGAATCACGTCATAGCGGTTCTGTGCGCAGAGCTGCAGCGCCGCGGCGCCGCTTTCCGCCAGATCAATCTGCATCTCCGTATCCTTGAGCAGTCCCGCGGCGACGGACAGGTTCATGCGCGTATCGTCCACGATGAGAATCCGGGTGCCGGGGGCGCGGAACAGACATTCCGAGGTATGCTGGGATGCGAGACTCTGCTCAAATTTCGCTCGAAAATCACCGATCGGTTCGGTGGAAACAACCTTCTGCGGCAGCAGAACCGTGAAAACCGAGCCCTTGCCGTATTCGCTCTCGACGTGGATGCTGCCGCCCATCATGTCCAGCAGGCGGTGGGTGATGGCAAGTCCCAGACCCGTGCCCTCCACGGTGCTGTTGCGTTCGAGATCGGAGCGCTCGAACTTGTCAAAAATCCTGCTAAGCTCCTCCTTGCGGATGCCGATGCCCGTATCCCTGACGGCAATCGCAAGCTCGGCAGTCTCACCCGCCTGATAGCGCCCCGTTCCGTGAACGGAGAGCGTGACGCTGCCGCTGTCGGTATATTTCACAGCATTGTTCAGAATGTTGCTGATGATCTGCCGGATGCGCATATCATCGCCAAAGAGCTGATCCGGGATCGACCCGTCGATCTCCGTGTGCAGCGCCAGCCCCTTGTCCTTGGCGCGGACAAGGACGATGGTGCTCACATCGTTCAGCACCGAGCTGAGCAGATAGGGATGCTCCACGATGTCCAGCTTGCCGGCTTCGATCTTGGAGAAGTCCAGAATATCATTGATGATGGAGAGCAGGTTGTTGCCCGCATTTTCGATATTGCCCGCATATTCGGTAATATGCTTCATGACGCTGCATGCGGCATCCCTGTTTGCCGGCGGATGCTCGCAGGCGCCCTGAATCTCGAGAATAATCATTTTGTTCATGCCCAGAACGGCATTGAGCGGCGTGCGGATTTCGTGGCTCATGTTGGCGAGAAAATCGCTTTTGGCAGCATTGGAGCGTTCAGCGACCTGCTTTTCCTCGCGGAGCCGGTTATTTTCCGCAATTTTCTGCTCGAAATACACCACGAAGATAATCGCAATGGCGAACGCCGCAAGGATGCTGGAAATCAGGAACAGCACCACGGAAATGATCGCATAGGCATCGCTGGATGCCGTGAGATAGGCGCCGCGCGTCAGCACATCGCGGATCCAGAAGCCCAGCATGATACCGCCCAGCGACCCGACCGCAACGATGCCGATGTAGGCAATTTCCAGGAAATTCTGGAGTCCGCGGTCGATGCGTGTTTCCGGCTCCCTGGCGTCCACGGCGTAGTGATGCCGGATCGCCCACAGGAACAGCAGATACGCACCGCTGCACAGAAACGAGAACAGGTAATAGACATATTCCGCCCAGCCCTCATAGCAGGAGGCTGTCCACATCCCGAATTCCGAGGCAACATAGACAAGAACCGCAGCCGGGATAAACGGCGGTTTCGGGGCATTTTCGTGCTGCTTCACAGACCACAGGATGCTCTGGAGACACGAGCAGGCGATGATTGTGCAGACCGTGACCTGATAGATGTTGTTCAGGGTGCTGCCGAATTGCAGGTAGAGCTGCAGCTGCCAGATATTCAGGGGAATGGGGAGGAGCATCAGGGGATGAAAATATTTCCGTTCCTCCGGTGTCTTGATGTGGAAGGTCAGGAACGCCAGAATGAAATACGACACATTCCAGCCAAAATACGTGAACAGATCGGAGGCATTGGGAGATTCTCCCATGATGACCAGATATGCCGTCCAGAAGTAGCTGCTGAGCAGACTGCTCGTAAAGAAGCCGACGGCATACAGCCAGCCGCGCTGCTTGCTGCCGATGTACCGGAACAGGGAAATGAGGAGTGCGATCAGGATCAGCAAAAGCTGCACAATGTTTTCCAGAAACTCCATAGACTACCTCCTCAGGATTCGCGCATTCTGAACTCCGTATCCTCGTCGATCATCTGTAACATGATATCTGCAAATACCGGGTCAAACTGGGTATTCTTTCCGGTTTCGATCTCTTTTCTGACAACAGACTGGTTGAGCACACCGCGGTAGCTGCGGTGGCTGGTCATCGCGTCATACGCATCCGCGACGGCGATGATGCGTGCTTCCTCGGGAATGGCATTCCCCGCGATGCCGTCGGGATAGCCGGAGCCGTCGTAGTGCTCGTGATGCCAGCGGGCGCCGATCCGGAGGTTCGGCATTTCAATGATCTTTTCCAGGATGTGGGAGCCAAGCTCCGGGTGAATCTTGATCTGGTTGAATTCGGCATCGGTGAGTCTGCCGGGCTTGTTGATGACCGTATCCGGCACGCCGATCTTTCCGACATCGTGGAGCAGACCCATCATGTAGATTTCATCCTGCCGCTTCTGGCTGTAGCCGTAGCGCCGTGCGATCTCCTTGGCATACTCGGCAACGCGGACAGAGTGACCGTTGGTATAGGTATCCTTGGCATCGATGGTTTCCGCGAGCGTCTGAACCAGATGCAGCGACAGGCTTTCATAGGCGTTGGTCTTTTTGGTGACCTCTGCGGCGAGATTCCGCTGCAGCCGCACAAGGTCGAGGATATGTCTGACACGCAGCACAAGCACGTCCGCAACAAACGGCTTCCGGATGAAATCCATGGCGCCGAGCTGCAGACCGTAGGTTTCGGATTCGGGCGTGTCGTTGCCTGTCAGGAAGATCACAGGGATCTCCTCCTCCGGTGAAAGCTGTTCCCGGAGCCGCTTGAGTGTCTCAAAGCCGTCCATCTCTGACATGCGGATATCCAGCAGGATGAGATCCGGCTTGTTGTCTCTGACAAAATTCAGGAGTGCCTTGCCGGATTTCAGGGCAGTCACGCGCATATTATGATTGCTGAGAATTTTCCCCGCCTGTATGAGGTTTGAGGTATCATCATCTACAATAACAATCCAATCCATAATGACCTCCATGAATGTTTGTTCGATTTGGGGCGAAAACACTGTCTGAATAGTTATTAAAAACCGTTAACCATGCACAAACAATATCAAAAATGGGTACCTTAATAGTATTATATCACAATTATGGAAGCTTTGCAAGGGGGTAAAGCAGATTATTTTATGCAAAATGTAAACAAAATGCCCTGCAAGCAGATTGCAGGGCATTCGGATCCGGTTTCCGGCAGGATATTTTTGCGTCAGCGATTACAGGATTTGCTCCATGCAGATTTTCTGCGGCACAAGCCCCATCGCCTCGTAGAATTTCACAGCCCCCGGATTGCAGCTCCAGACGTTCAGCGTGATGTTGTAAAAGCCGGATTCCCGTGCATAAGCGAGCACCGCCTGATACAGCGCTCTGCCTGCACCGGATCCGCGGGCGGTTTCCTCCACGCAGATATCGTCGATGTAGAGCGTGCGGACGTCCGTCAGCACAGGATCTCCCACGACCTGCTTGTGTACGCAGAATGCATGACCGATGACCTTTCCCGACGCATCCGTGCAGACAAAGACGGGCGTTTTCGGATCCTGCACGATCACCGCAAGCTGCTCGGCATTGTACTTGGTTGCCGGACCCTGAAACAGATCGGGACGCCCGTTGTGATGCACCATGTCCACCTGTACCAGAAGCTCAAGAATCCGCGGAATATCACCAATTTCCGCACGTCTGACGTGATGCGTCTTCCGGTAGCGCATGGGCGTGAACCGGATGCCGTCCACAAGCTGCTCGGTGTCCTCTGTCGTAAAACCGAGATGCTCATAGACCGGGACGGCATAGGGGGAGGAATTGACCGTGAATTCCTGCTTTTCGTAATCCGCCTTCATATTCTCAAACAGCGCCCGACCGACGCCCTGCCGGTGATACGCCGCCTTGACGAAGAATCCGCCGATGTGCTGCGGTTCGCGCACGCAGATGACGCCGATGAGCGCAGAACCGTCGAATGCGCCGTAGAACCGCAGACGGCGGAGCTTGTCCTGATTGTCGAGCAGCTCCCGGAACGTGCGGACGCCCTCCTCGGGGTATTCGGGGGCTTCAAATTGCAGAAAGACCTCCCAGATGAGTGCGGCAGCGTCCGGGATTTCCGTTTCCTCCAGACACCGCACCGGATAGCTTGCAGATGGCATGGCAATGGCTCCTTTCATGGAATCGATTTCATTTTCATGATAGCATAAATCAAGGGCTGTGTCAAGCAGTAATCGGGGGCGGCGGCGCTCCGCCGTAATCTTTTATTGACAGCCGCGCCGTTCTATGCTATAATGAAAACATTCAAGCAAACGGAGGTGGAGCGTATGGCAGGCAGGAAGCCTGATGTCCCGAAGGGCTATGCGTCGGGACCGTATGCCGTGGGAACATGCTGTTTTTCCCTCACAGATACAGGCAGACGGGAAGTCCTCGGAGACGGGAAGGGTGACCGGAAAATCGCGGTGCGGATGTATTATCCCGTGACCCGGGAATCGGTTGCCGGGATGCCGCAGGCGAAGGTGTTCTCCGCACCCAAAATCGCGGCACTGTTAAAAGCATATCATCTGAGATCGATCAGCGACGAGCTGAACCGGGCGGAATACTACGAACATGCACCGTGGATCCCGGAGCAACGGTTTCCGCTGATTATGTTCAGCATGGGGTATAATTCCTACGTGGAATCGAATACCTACCTGCTGTGTGCACTGGCGAGTCAGGGGTATATCATCGCATCCGTGGGACATGCCCACGAAGCCGTGGAAAACGACTACGAGGACGGAAGCACGGACGTCTTTGACCAGAGCATCAACAAGCGGATGTATACCAGCCTCATCGGCGCACTCTGGAGCCAGAGAAAGCTCATGCGCCAGAAGGGGAGCCAACAGGAGATTCTGGAGCAGTTTGAACAGTTCCAGAACAAATACACGCCCTACATCAAGGAGCGCGTGCCGCAGTGGGAGCAGGATATCCTCAAAGCGCTCGAAGCGGTTCAGGCGCGGTACGGGGAGCACATCGACCAGAGCCGCGGCATCGGCGCCTCCGGACATTCTCTGGGCGGCTGCCTTGCGTACTATCTTTGCCGCTATCATGCGCCATTCTCCTGCGGGATCAACATAGACGGCGGACTGTTCGGAGACTACCCGGATCGAGTCATGGAAAAGCCGTTCTGCCAGATCAGCTGCGGAGATAACATTAATGTCGAGACAAGACCGTTTTTGCAGACAACAGCGGATACCTACCAGGTGATCTTCAAGAACATGAAGCATATGGGATTCACGGATGCCAAATTCTATATCCCGATCAAGATGCTGTCCGGCAAAATGGACGCCGCGGAGTCGCTGCGGCATCTGGTGTATTGTCACAGGACATTTTTTGACAAGTATCTGAAGGGTGCCGACGTCCGGCTGGACGGTCTGGCATCTGAGGAGGTCACGTATCGGAAGATCGTGTAACCGCATCATCAAAGGAGGTATGACATGAACAATTTCAACTTTTGCAGCCCCACCGAATTTGTTTTCGGCAAGGACCGGGAGCAGGATACCGGCTTTTATGTGAAGAAATACGGCGGCACCAAGGTTCTGCTCCATTACGGCGGCGGCTCGGCGGTGCGCAGCGGTCTGCTCGGCAGGGTCAAGCAGTCGCTGGAGCAGGCGGGCATCGCCTATGTCGAGCTCGGCGGCGTCCAGCCCAATCCACGGGATACGCTTGTGTACGAGGGCATCGCGCTCTGCCGGCAGGAGAACGTGGATTTCATCCTCGCCGTCGGCGGCGGATCCGCCATCGATTCGGCAAAGGCGATTGCTGCCGGTGTGCCGTATGACGGGGATTTCTGGGATTTCTACTCCGGCTCTCAGATCGAAAAGGCACTCCCCGTGGGAACCGTCCTGACCATCGCCGCAGCGGGCAGCGAGGGCTCCGGCAATTCGGTTATCACCAAAACAGAGGGTGCGCTCAAGCGCGGTGCCGGCTCCGATCTGCTGCGTCCTCGGTTTTCTGTGATGAACCCCGCGCTGACCTGCACGCTCCCGGCGTACCAGACGGCGTGCGGCGCAACGGATATTATGGCGCACGTCTTTGAGCGCTATTTCACGACCACGACCGAGGTCGAGATCACGGATCGTCTCTGCGAAGCGGTTCTGCTGACGATGATCAAGGAAACGCCCCGCGTGATCGCAGATCCGGCAAATTACGAGGCGCGTGCCAATATCATGTGGGCAGGCACGGTCGCGCATAATAACATCGTCGGTGTCGGCAGGGTACAGGACTGGAACAGCCACGGCATCGAGCACGAGCTGTCGGCGCTGTACGACTGCGCACACGGCGCGGGTCTGGCGGTCATCATGCCGGCATGGATGGAGCATGTGTACCAGCGCGGTGTGATGCGCTTTGCACAGGCAGCCGTCCGGGTCTGGGGCTGTGAGATGGATTTCGAGGATCCGGCAGTCACGGCAAGAGAGGGCATCGTGCGGTTCCGCCGGTTCCTGCACGGCATCGGGATGCCGCTGACCTTTGCGGAGCTCGGTGCGAAGGCAGAGGATATTCCGCAGCTTGTGGAGAATATCGGGATCGGCAACGGTACCAGAGCGGGCTTCACGACGCTGACACGTGAGGACATCACGCGGATCTACGAGATTGCGGTTGATCCGAAGCTTCTGTGATCGAAAAGGGCTGTCTGCGGTGCATTTCCGCAGACAGCCCTTTGTGCATATTGTGTTCAGACAGCGAACCGCTTTTCGCGGATCCGGCTCATTGACCGGCGCTGCATTTCGTCGGTCAATTCCTGAAACATCGCAGAAAATCCCCTGAGCAGCGACCGCTTTTCCCGGTCAGCGAGAATCTCGTCCCGTATCTGCTCAAGCAGCTTCGATGCCGTAACCATGCCGCCGTTGATGGCATCATCCGGCAGCTTCTTCATGACCGCACTGAAGAGTTCAATCGCCTCTGATTCATTGATGCTCGCCCTGACTGTGATCTCACGCAAAAAAGTCTCGTGCATTTCAGTGTCTCCTAACGAAATAATGTACTCAAAATATATCAGATTTACGCTGCCGTGTCAAGTAGTTCCGAGGATTCTTCCGAAGATTCCTTTGCAGGTTCGCCGGTCGGCTCCTCAGTTGTGGGCTCGGTCGTTTCGATGATCTCCTCGTACCAGTTGGCGTTCAGAAATCTGACACGGGTCTCCAGCCATCCGGCAAGCTGCTGCGCCGCCTCCTTCTGCGAAAGCTCCGGCTTATCCTGCTTCAGGAGCAGGCTGTCCTTCTTTTTCCAGCGCTCGGCGTTCCGGTCAAAGGCATCGGTGTATGCATCGGTATCCGCGGAAATCCGTTCAATGCCGCGGGCAAAGATCCCGGCATTGTACGCCTTCGACCATGTCTGCCGCACCCGCGACTGGAACCAGTCCTCATACGCCAGCACCGCCAGCCACGGATTGATGGTATCGTACTTGTCCTCCAGATCCGGGATGAGATTCGCGGCGTAGAAGCCCTTGCCGTCCTGACAGCGATCCTTGAGCCCCATCGCGGAATCGAAATCCCAAGGCGCCTCAAACCGGAGCTTTCCGTCGCCGTCCTCACCGAAATCCACATCCATGAAGAAGCTCGACCAGTTCAGATCCGCATCGCAGAAGAGCTCGCACAGGATGTACATATCCGCGAGCGACTGCACGTCCACGACCTGCTCCACCGCCTGTTGCGGGGTGATCTCCGCCTTTTCAATGTCCGTTTTGTCGGCGTTGAACTGATAGGCGGTCTTTTCATACGCCGCCGCGTACAGAATACGGTAGAGCTTGTCCATGTAATTGGCGATGAAATCGCGCTGTGCCGCAGTGTCGATGTCACTTTTGACCGAAAAGCCGATGATCTGCGGATAGAACAGCCTCATGCTGCCGCCGCAGCCGTCATACGGAGTCAGCGGAGCCCGGTCGGCATAGGAGATCTCAAACCGGTGCAGGTCATCCTCATGCTTGGAATACCCGTCATACTCCAGCAGATAGCCGATCTTCGTATCGGGATTCTCGTGATCGGGTTTGGTGACAGCGATCCGTTGCTTGCCGACCTCCTGCTGCTCCGTCAGAAGATACACGCCCCAGTATTCGCCGTTGATCTCCAGCTCCACCAGCGCGGCATCTGCCGCATAATACCCGTCCGTTCCCAGCAGCTCCCGCGAGATCGAGAGGGCGGTTTTGTTGCGCAGGAGCGACGGATCCTTATACTCCGCAAGGAGCACCCAGTTTTTCAGCTCCTCTCCGTCATGGAGCGTCAGAACGGATTGTTTCTCCGCAAACCGGATGCGCAGGGGCTTTTTGGGGTAGTAGGTTGTCCAGTTGCCGCGCACGCGCACATCGCATGCCGCATCCTCGGTGAGAATCGTGTGATCCAGATCCGCGATTGTGAGCGTACATGCCTCATAAAACGGCGCGGGGTACTTCCGGAGATCCAGAAGCCGCGTCACAGCTTCGTCCGCAACATAGGGGACAACCGGCTTTTCCGCGAAATCCAGCGCATCGCTGTCCTGCCTGACCGTCGTGAGGGAGAGCCGGGGGAGCACCAGAGCAGGTTCGGGCTCCGTGACAGGCTCGGTGGTTGGTACGGTCGGTTTTGGCTTGACCGCGTCTGTTGTGACCTGCTCGGTTGCCGCGGGGGCTGTTTCTGTCATGACAGGATCCGGCGCGGGCTCCTCCTTTGTGCTGCATCCGCAGACGGTCAGCGTCAGGAGCAGCGCGGCTGCCGTGATGATGTTTCTGATGGTGATCTCGGTGTGCCTCCTTTTGTCAGCGGAGCTGATCGCAGAATGTCTTGATTTTTTGCGCGTTTCCCGGATTCGGATTGTCCTTCGGATCGAGGAGCGCAAGCTCCGCATCGAGTGCAGGGATGTTCAGGAATTCCTTGAGTCTGCGGAAGGTTTTCTCATCCCCGCCCGCGGTCATGCAGACGAATGCGCCGAAATGCTTGCCCTGCAGGGCAGCGCGGTTTTCCTCGATGAAGGTGCGCAGGGGCGGGGCGAAATTGCTTGCCCAGACGGGCGTGCCGAACAGGATGCGCTCGTAGTCTGCGGCGCGGAAGTCATAGGGCACGAGCTTCGGGCGCTCCTTCATGGTGACGCTCTTGCCGCCCCAGAAGAATTTCGCAAAGCCCTTGTCCGGGTATGCCTTTACCGGTGCGATGCACAGGAGATCGGCGCCCAGCTCTGCGGCGATGGTTTTGGCGGTCTGTTCGGTATTGCCGTTCAGGGAATAGCCGAGATTGCCGGCGCAGTAGAGTCCGGGGATCGGCGTGCCGTCCGCATCAAGCGCCTGCGCGTACTCGTTGGTGAGCACGCCGGAAACGCAGGCGGATACCCGGATGTGCTTGCGTGCGCCCCAGAACGGCGCTTTTTCGATCTTGTGCAGGTATCTGGCAGGCTTGCCGAAATCCGTATCCACACCCTGCTCGCAGAGCGCATTGTACCGGTCGATGGACGACTTCATGGTGTCATAGGGGAGATCCAGCTCGCGGGCAAGCTCCTCGAGGGTATCGCAGCGGTGCAGGTCGATGAGATTTTTGAACACGCCCTGCGGATGCTCGACCGCACCGGGGATGAATTTCTCCATCACAAACGGCGGGACGGGTCCGTCCACAAAGCTGTCCTTGTCCCAGTTCATGTAGCTGTCATCGTAGATCGTGCAGTACCAGCCCTTCGAGCCGGTCTCCCTGTGCTCTGCATCGAGCATCGAACCCTTGTAGGCGGGCTGGTATTTCAGGAGATTGCCCATGTAGACAAAGCCCGTGTACTCATTCGTGAAGCGCTCGCCGCGCATGTTCAGGTAGAGGAACGGCTCCTCGAACATCAGCGCGGAATCGAAATCATGCATCATTTTCGTATGT
This sequence comes from uncultured Eubacteriales bacterium, assembly GCA_900316885.1. Lineage (GTDB taxonomy): Bacteria > Bacillota > Clostridia > Oscillospirales > Ruminococcaceae > UBA3855. The sequence continues at coordinate 15,636 of ONEQ01000052.1, forward strand.
CCGGGATTCTCCATTTTCGCGCCTGCACGCATGGCAAGCACATGTCCGTCGCCGGTCTTGCCGAACTGCTTCTTGTCGAATTCCGCGATATCCGGGCACCAGCGTGCGACCATCGCGGGGTTGTTGGTGTAGTCGCCCGTTGCGAGGATCACGGCGCGGCTGGCACGGAACAGGATATGCTCACCGGCTTTCGTCCTGCCGATGACGCCCGTGACTCTGCCGTTTTCCTGCACAAGCTGCACGGCGGGAGTGGAGAAGAATGTCTCAAGACCGGGATGCTCCGCCTGAACGCGGTCGAGCACATTGTGGAGCGCATTGCCGACGTTCAGCGGCTTCGGACCGATCCACGGCGCCCAGAAATAGCAGTGATCGCCGCCGTAATCGTAGGTGTTCCCGCGGTCGTTCCACACGCCGGTGAAATCCGCACTGGTGCTGCGGAATGCAAAGAGCTTGCCGCCGTCGTTGAGGAGCTTGGCGCAGTCGGTGTTGCTGTCTACCTTGGAACCGTCGCCGTATTCCGTCTCCTTCGTCAGACCGGCACGGTTGAGGAACCACATCATCGCTTCCTCGGAATGTTCCGCATAGGCGCGGAGCTGCCGGGTATCCGCCCGCCAGTTGCACAGGCTGTTGGTGTGGTGGATCCACTTGGCGATGCCCGTCTCGGTCGAACGGGATCTGATGATCGCAGACCCGCAGTTGCCCTGCGAAACAACACCGGATTCCTTCTGGAGAAGCGCAGTCTTTGCGCCCAGCTCTGCCGCCCAGCCTGCCGCCGGGACACCAGCCGCGCCGGCACCGACAACAACGATGTCAAAGTCCAGCGTCCGATCCGGGCGGATTTCTCCCAGTTCACAGACAGATGCCTCAATCTCCGGCAGCGTCAGCCCCGCCGATGCTGCCTGCATTTCCAGTTCTTTCATGACAATTCTCCCCCTTACATCGATTTGAATATGGTTTCGATTCTATTATAGCACGTTTGTCCGGTGATTGCAAGAGAAAAATAAATGTACGGTCAATTGTTATCTTCTCCACCATTTTCTTCATTTTGTGAGTTGAAAGTGTAATAACAACTGTGGTATAATGTAAACAAGATGTATGCACAAATCAAGAAACAATTCGTTCATAAATTATTGACTATCTTGGGAAGACAGGAGGATCACTATGATGTATGGGTTTCAACACAAATTCGCGGCTGCGCTGACTGCCGCGGCAATGCTCGGCAGCTTCTCCGCAGTCCTGCCGCCGATGACAGCGGATGCGGCGGATATTACAACCGAGGATTTCCCCCTGACAGAGGTCACCATGACCGATGCCTACTGCACGAATGCATTCGAGAAGGAGATCGACTACCTGCTCGCATTCGACACGAACCGTCTGCTGGCGGGCTTCCGGGAGAATGCGAAGCTGAACACCTTCGGCGCCAAGCGCTACGGCGGCTGGGAGAATACGAAGATCGCCGGTCACTGTGTCGGGCATTATCTCTCGGCAATCGCGCAGGCGTATCAGAACCCGAACCTCTCCGCAGCCAACAAGGCGGAGCTCGAAAAGCGCATGAAGACCCTCTGCGACGGACTGCTGGAGTGCCAGAAGAATTCCAAGGGCAAGCCGGGATTTGTATGGGCGGCTGCACCGGGTAACGGGCTCGGCGTAGAGGATCAGTTCGACATGGTCGAGAAGGGCAAGACCAACATCATCAGCGAGTCGTGGGTGCCGTGGTACACCATGCACAAGATGATCCAGGGTCTGGTCGATGTGTATCATGCATGCGGCTACGAGAATGCGAAAACCGTCGCATCGGGTCTGGGCGACTGGACGTACAACCGCGCCAGGGGCTGGAACGAGAACACCCACCGCACCGTGCTTTCCATCGAATACGGCGGCATGAACGACTGTCTGTATGAGCTCTACGCCATCACCGGAAAGGACAATCACGCGGCTGCGGCACATTATTTCGATGAGACAAATCTCCACGAGGC
>ONEQ01000070.1:0-6372 GCA_900316885.1 uncultured Eubacteriales bacterium
CCAATTCCTTTTTTGTAATATGTTGTAAACCAACCCCACCATGAGCCTTAGCTATAATGCTGGCTAGATTACCATTCAAAGCATACATCAAGTAATTCTTATCAATTTGTATTTTAGGAATTACGCGGAAAATGTGCTGATTCAGTATGCCTTTTCCTCTGTACCAACGGAACGCGCCAAACGAAGTTCCCGGTGTACCCGACCATGAGAAGAGCAATTCACCATCATTTATCTCATGAACCGGATTATAGTCACCTGAATAATAATTAAACGGCGCATTTTCGTCGTTCAAGTTTTGAATTCGTACAATAGGCAAGCCTTCTGTTTCCCATTCACTCGGTTTGAACGCTCTGCCATTTTGCAAGTCACAGATTTCTTTAATTCTCACTTGGGATAAACCTTCAAACCCGAATTTGTATGATCTATATGTCCTTTCCTTACTGAATGTATGCAGAACAGACACAAAATTCGGACTTGAATATCCATTTGATAATGTTCTGCTTTCAAAATATCTCTTGCAAAATCCATTCATTTGTTGTATGATATAGATATGGGATAACAACACCATTGATAATCAAAGGAGACCCTATGGATAAATGGATCAAACCGTTCGGCGGCTGCGGTGATCAGGAGTATCATTATTTTTCAATCGATAAGATCACCGAAAAGGTCAGAATCACCCTGAAAGTGTACAATGCCGGAAAGGCGCTCGTCAGCAGCGGACAGGCATTTCTCAGAAATGCGAATTTCGGGTATATTTCGGGTATATGAGTCATGGCATTCGTCAAGGCATGATCGGCGAAATGCAGGTTGAAATCACGCAGCAGACGTCCGTCAGAGTGATTTTCGCACAGGACGAGCTGCTTGGTTGCCGCTGCCGGGACCCCAGATGCTATCAGCGGTTCAGTAAAGATAAGGGCGAGGTCTGCGAGCACGAAGCGGCTGCGCTCATTTTGATGCAGGAGTATCTCATCCAGAACCGCCCCGGCGACAGCACAGACCTGAATGCCGCGATGTTTCTGGAAATGTTCAGCAGCACGCAGCAGACCGACCATTCCAAGCGCAAGTCCGTACATGTGATACCGCGCCTTTCGCATGATTATGATGATCTTTCCCTCCGGATTCTGATTACCTCCGATGCCTGCACGAAAACCTACATTGTGAAGAATCTGACAGAGCTGTTTGAAACGGTGCAGGACAACGGGACATACCCGCTCGGCAAGAATAATGAAATCGACTTTTCGCAGGAGACCTTTGCGGAGGACTGTGAGGAATTTGCCCGCACGCTCAAGGGCTGGATTTTGGACAAGCAGCACCGTGAACGCGACAGCTGGTACAGCCGGGAGGACGACCTGAAAAATTACGTCCGGCTGTACGGCGACCGCGTTGACCCCTTCTTTGAACTGTTTGAGAATACGGATGTGGAATATGAGAGCAAGGGGCATTTTCTGCATCTGAAAACGGAGAATCCCCCGCTGCATCTGAAAATCAGCAAGCTGACAGGTGCAAAAAAGCGCTTTGAGGGCGTGGCTGTGACGGGTGAACTGTTATCGTTCTACTACGGAAACCAGTTCGTCTACTGCATCACGGACGGCTGCTTCTGCCGCATGGAAAAGGCATATTCCCGGAAACTGGAGCCGCTGATGGGACTCCGGACAGGCAAGGAGAATCAGTTGTATTTCCAGATCGGACGCAAAAAGCTGTCGGAATTTTACTACAGCGTACTGCCCGTTCTGCGGCAGACGGCGATCATCGAGGAAAACGACAGCGAGGTGATCGAACAGTATCTGCCGCCGGAGGTGGCGTTCAAATTCTATCTCGACGTCGATCAGGGCAGACCGGAATGCCGCGTGGGTACATGGTACGGGGAAACGGGTGTTGCAATCTTTGACCTGCTGGACAGCGGGATGCTGAAAGACGATTTCCGTGATACAAGGCGCGAAAAGTATGTGCTGGAAATCGTGCAGCACTATTTCCCGGAATTTCGCCGGGAGGAGGAGCGCTTTCTGGCGTCGGACGATCCGGATGAAGTGTATGACATTCTGGAAACCGCTGTGCCGAAGCTCATGGAGCTTGGCGACGTGGTCTGCACCGACCGGTTCCAGAGCATTCAGGTGCGCCGGAAGCTGAAAATCTCGGTCGGCGTGTCCATTGAAAGCGACCTGCTGAACCTCGAAATTGCCACGGAAACGCTTACGCAGCAGGAACTGCTGGACATCATTAAAAGCTACCAGCAGCACAAGAAATACCACCGTCTGAAAAGCGGCGAATTTGTGGACATTGACGACAGCATTGCAGAGCTTTCCGCGATGCTGGACACGATGCACATCACCCCGAAGGAATTTGTCAAGGGCAAGATGCAGATTCCTGCCTACCGTGCGCTCTATCTGGACAAGATGCTGGAACAGAGTCAGGAGATCTACGCCAAGCGCGACACGCATTACAAGCAGCTCATCAAGAGCTTCAAGACGGTCACAGAGTCGGATTTCGAGATCCCGGAATCGCTCTACAGCACCATGCGCGGCTACCAGCGGTTCGGGCACAAATGGCTGCGCACTGTCGGAAACAGCGGATTCGGCGGGATCCTTGCCGATGACATGGGGCTTGGCAAAACGCTCCAGATGATCTCTGTCATGCTGGCGTCAAAGCAGGAGAGCAATGGCGGCACGTCGCTCGTTGTGTGTCCTGCCTCGCTCGTGTTCAACTGGGGCGCGGAATTCGAGAAGTTTGCACCGGAAATGCGCTACTGCACGGTGGTCGGCACGCAGAAGGAACGTGCGGAGCTGATCGCAAGGTATCAGGAGTTTGATGTGCTGATTACCTCCTACGATCTGCTCAAGCGTGACACGGCGGAATACGAGGACTGCGAGTTTTTCATACAGGTACTCGATGAAGCGCAGTACATCAAGAATCATACGACTGCCGCCGCAAAATCCGTCAAGCTGATTCACGCCAGGCAGAAATTTGCCCTGACCGGTACCCCGATCGAAAATCGTCTGAGCGAGCTCTGGAGCATCTTCGATTACCTGATGCCCGGGTTCCTGTACGGCTACGAGACATTCAAAAAGGAATTTGAAACGCCCATCGTCAAGCATTCGGACGAGGAGGCGACAAAGCGTCTGCGCCGCATGACCTCGCCGTTCATCCTGCGCCGTCTGAAGCAGGACGTCCTGCGCGACCTGCCGGATAAGCTGGAGGAAAGCTATGTCGTGCGCTTCGATGAGGAGCAGCGGCATCTGTATGATGCCAAGGTGCTGGAGCTGCGGGAGCTTCTGGAGCATTCCGGGGAGGGATTCCAGAACATCAAGCTGAAAATCTTCTCATATCTCACGCAGATCCGCCAGATCTGCTGCGACCCGGCGCTGCTGTTCGAGAATTACACCGGCGAATCCGCCAAAAAAACTGCCTGCATGGAAATTGTCCGCCGAGCCATCGAGGGTGAGCACCGGATGCTGATCTTCTCGCAGTTCACGACCATGCTGGAACGGCTGGAAACAGAGCTTACAGAACAGGGCATCCCCTATTACAAGATCACCGGCGAGACATCCAAAAAGAAGCGTCTGGAACTCGCGGACAGCTTCAATCATGGAGATACACCGGTTTTTCTGATTTCCCTGAAAGCCGGCGGCACGGGGCTGAACCTCACAGGCGCGGATGTGGTCATCCACTACGACCCGTGGTGGAATGTGGCGGGGCAGAATCAGGCAACCGACCGTGCGCACCGCATCGGGCAGACGAAAACCGTGACGGTTTATAAGCTGATCGCCCGCAACACGATCGAGGAGAAGATCCAGCAGATGCAGGAGAAGAAGCAGAGCCTTGCAGATTCCATCCTGTCTGGCGAATTCGTCAACCTGACATCGCTTTCCAGGGAGGAGCTACTAGAAATTCTGCGGTAGGGACATGGAGCCTGACAAAATTCCATTATAATACCACAAAACCCGTCCAAGGATTGAATGATTCAATCCTTGGACGGGTTTTCTGTGTTATGGTATAAAAAACAAGTGTATCAGCTATCGCTCACAACAATCTCATTTACGACCTTTGAGCAAATCAGGAATAGTCAATTTCAATATTTGCAAGAATTGACGGATGGACTTTTTTCAAACCGCGCATACCAATTGATTTCCCGGACATGAAACACTCCGTGGGCTTGCCTGAAATACCATATTTTCGCAGATTGCCGGTTGTAGTCACCCTTGTAGGATGCTGATACATGCCCTCAACATACACAGTGTCAAATCGTGAAACTCCTTTCCTATGTCCGGTAATTCCAACTGATGGCGAGATCATTCTGGGCATTACACCATTAATTTTCATAGGCGAATCACACTTGAGAATTTCAACATGCATATGACTGCCGATCGACATAGTTTCAACAAGACCTTGCTTTACCGTAGGCTTCTTATCTTCCTCTTCAAATCAGAGGTAGATAATCCAGTACAGCGTATCCCGATGGGCAGGAGCCCAGCCCGTGCGCCATGCGCCATGACCTCCAACGGAGCGAGCGACCACATGTGCAGCAAAGCAAGCATACCGATCTTGTCAGGCGAAGTCATCCGGGATATGGCACTCTCCGCAAACGCGGCTCGGAGCCTTGGAAGCACGAGGACTTATCACCAGAGAGGACGGCTGGTAACCGACCGCTGGTATGACGCAGAACACGGCGGGGCAGATTCGTCTGCCCCAAAGTATAAGAATATCCGAAACGAACCATATTATAGATAAAAGTATAGGAGGTTTTCTCATGAAAGCAATTAAAAAAGACTCGCCGGAACTCCTGATGAAGAAAGCGACCCTGACGGCATGGACAAGACTGCTGCTGAAACAAGGCAAGATCGACATCACCAAATGCAATAAGATGCTTGCCGCCATCGAACGTCTGACGGCATAGCAGCAATATGCACGAATACAGAAGTGATTCCCTTTCAATATTTTATGCAATTATTTGAAAAAAGCCTTGACAAATCGATGCTGGTATGGTAACATAGGGTTGTAATCGAAATTCCAAAGACTTATTTTTCACGGAGGTGCTAGTATGGATATTTACAGCGTTGCCAACCAGATGAAAATGGAACGCAAAACGATCTTTGATCTCAAGATCAGAGTGACGTTCTACGCCCGTGTTTCCACAACCAAGGACGAACAGGAAAACTCGATTGAGAACCAGATCAACTTCTTCACGGAGATGATCAAGCAGAACCCCAACTGGTATTATGTGGAGGGGTACGTTGACCGTGTGCGCGGCGAAGCTGCCGAGAACCGTGCCAGCTTCATGCAGATGATCGAGGATGGCAAGAATGGCAAATTCGACCTCATTCTGACCAAGGAAGTCTCGCGTTTCGCCAGAAACACCGTGGACAGCCTGACCTATACCCGTGACCTGCTCCGCGCCGGTGTGGGGGTGTTCTTTCAGAACGACAACATCTGCACCATTGACACGGATAGCGAACTGCGGCTGACCATCATGTCGAGTATTGCCGCCGATGAAGTCCGCAAGCTCTCAGAGCGTGTCCGCTGGGGTCACAAGCGGGCGATCGAAAGCGGTAACGTCATGGGCAACAACCGGATCTTCGGGTATGACAAGCACGACTGCAAGCTGACGATCAATGAGAAGGAAGCGGAAATGGTACGCCTGATCTTTGCGCTCTATGCGACCGGCGATTACAGCACGCATAAGATCGAAAACGAACTCTATGCCAGAGGCTACCGCGGGCGCAACGGTACGCGCATCCATCACAATTCGATTTCTGGTATGCTCCAGAACCCGAAATACAAGGGATATTACTGCGGCAACAAGGTAAAGGTCGTGGATCACCGCACCAAGGAACAGCGTTTTCTCCCGGAAAGCGAGTGGATCATGTACAAGGACGAAACGGGCGAAACCGTTCCGGCGATCGTGGACGAGGAGATCTGGGACAAGTGCAACGAGATCTTCAAGGAGCGCAGCCGTGCCATCAAGACCCGCGAGCGTTCCTTTAAAGACAAGAGCGTATTCACTGGTAAGATCTGGTGCAAGGCGCATGACCGCCCCTACTGGCGCACCAGCTATTCCAACAGCGTATCTAAGGGGGAGCCGATCTACCAGTGGATCTGCTCGGAGAAGAAGCGGTTCGGTGCAGATCACTGTGCATCCATCTCCATTCTGGAACGTGACCTCTATCGGCTCCTCGGTGAGCATTTCCAGAGCATTGCCGGAAATATCAAAGAGTACGTCCGCGACTTCCTGAAGATCTACCGCGAGTCCGACCAGACTGCCAATACCGAGCGTGTGCTGAACGATCTGCGCTCCACACTGTCCAAGGAAAAGGCGAAACGTGACAAGCTGCTCGATATCTTTACGGAAGATCTGATCTCCAAGGAGGAATTCAA
>ONEQ01000070.1:6403-21509 GCA_900316885.1 uncultured Eubacteriales bacterium
TGAAAAGAAAGCAGCTGAAGATGTGGACTACGCCAAGGAGCTCGGCAAGATCGAGAAGTATTTCCTCACCATGTACTCATCTGACCACGAGATGACAAAGGACGAGGTAGACGAGATGGTGAAAGCGATTATCGACCGGATTGATGTCATTCCCGTCACCGATGGAGAGATGCGTCTGGAGATCAAACTCAAAACTGGAATTATTGGCGATATTACGTACATTCGCCATGGTGACCGGTATTCAAGGCGGTCTGGACACATGATGAAGAAGATGATCGATTCCTACAAGATGCAGTAAGCCCCCTTTTTGCTGCATCACTGGGTAACAATAGCGGCTGCACGCGAATCAGGCGTGCAGCCGCATTTTTGATTATTCGGGACGCTGAACCGCAGACAGTCCCACGCCCACAGCACCGATGCCGGTGTGGCAGGCGATGCTGCACGAAAGCGGATCGTAGGTGACATGGAAGTCCGGGAATGCCTCCTGTACGGTCATGCGCCATGCCTCCTCCTCGGCAGGATCTGTCAGACTGCTGGCAGCCGCGATGCGCAGGCGCTCGATCGGAATATTGTTGAAGCGCTCACCGATTTCCCTGTGCAGAGCATCGATGATGCGGTCCTTGCATGCCTTGATGCCGCGCACCTTGGCAAAGGAATCGAACTTGCCGCCCTCGGTGATGAGGATGGGCTTCAGATTCAGGACGGTTGCAACGGCGACGGCGGCAGCGGTGGCTCTGCCGTTCTTCTTGAAGTATTTCAGGGTATCGACACCCAGATAGACCACGGAATTGGCAGCATTCTCCTCGATTTTTGCCTTGACCTCACCGGCAGAGAGTCCCTGGTCGGCTAAATATTTTGCATCGAGGACAGCATCGCGGAGTGTCACGGAGATGCGGTGTACATCGGCAACAGCAACTCTGCCGTCATAGTCTGCGGCAAGTGCGGTGGATGCAGCGCAGGAGCCGCTCAGTCCGCTGGACATGGGGACATAGAGGATGCTGTCATATCCGTCCGCGAGCAGCTGATCCCAGAGACCGGTCACATCGCCGGGGCTGGGCTGGGAGGTGGACAGATCCCGATCCTCCTTCATAAAGCTGTAGAGCATCTCATGGGTCATATTCTGCCCCTCGTAATAGGTTTCGCCGTCTGCGATCACAGGCATGGGGATGGCAAAGATACCGAGTGTTTTTGCCTCCTCCGGTGTGATGCCGCTGTTGGTATCGGTCACAACTGCTGTTTTCTGCATTGATCCTTTCTCCCTTCAATATGCAGTCAGATAGTAATAGTTTACCATATTTCGGAGTTTTTGTCAAGTGCTTCCTTGGGGGATGATCGTGAGCCCCCTCTCGCCGCAGCAAGGATTGCAAAATGCTGCCGGTTATGCTATAATGGTATTTGACAAGAATTTAAGATGTCTCTGAAAACCTCCCCTTTTGCTTTTCTGCGAAAAGCAAAAGGATTGAGTGCGGGGCTCCGCCCCGCACTCCCACCTCTAAAAGCTAAAGGAGAAAGCATCATGCTGCGACATAAGAACAAACGTCCTCCCCATCCGGACAAGAACCGGGTGATTGCATTTCTCAGAAAGCCCTGGCTGTTTCTGGGGCTTGCGGCAGCCACTGCCCTGAGCGGCGGATTGATGAAGGCGCTGGTGCCGGACAAGCTGGGCTACAGCATCTTCCCGGAGATCTCCGTCTGCCCGGATCAGCTGCAAAGCTTTGCGGTATCGCCCGGCGGAGAGATTGCTGTGAGCAATTACTCCGATCTGTACAGCTACCTCTACTGCGCGGATCCGGCATACGGTACCATGCACTGGCTGTCACAGGCGCATGATCTGTACAGCTACTTTGGTCCGGCATCCCGGCGTGATCTGATATTTGGCGATCAGGGCGAGCTGTTTCTGCATTATCTCACCTGGACAGAGGATAACAACGCCATTGAAACCGAGCAGGTGATCTGTCTCGATGCAGACGGCTTGCCCAAGCAGGTGCTCTGCGGCATGGACTACACCGATGCGGAGAACCCGCCGACCCGTGAGGCGCGTATGACCGCTTTCCGCTATGCGGGCGGAAAGCTGCATTATGCGTATTACGATACGGACTGCACGGAGTTTTACGTGGTCGATACGCAGACCGGCACCCAGAAAATGACCGGCAGGATTACATGGCAGGATACCTTTGCCGGACGTGTGTTTGCCATGTCGGACGGCTATCTGCTGTCCATGAGCGACGGAACCGTTTGCCGTGCGTCAGAGGACGGCACCTGCGGCGAGACCATCTACACAGCATCCGTCAGCCGGGAAGGCTCCTGGGAGACGGATCTGATCGTGGACGCTGCCGAGCTCAACGGCAAGCTCTATGTGGTGGAAAGCGGGAACAGGGAGTTGTTATATTGTCTGGAGAACGGTGAAGCGGAGGAGGTCCTGTACATGAAGGATACCGGACTGTTCGGGGAAGAGGAGCCGGTTCCGGATATTCAGGCATTGACCGTGCAGGGCGATGCGCTGTATTTCATGACGGATCAGGCGATTTACAGCTGGCAGAACGGTACGCTCACGGAGGTACAGACGTCGTACCGGCTGAACCTGCAAATGCTGATCCATCTGATCCCGTGCTTTGTGTTTACCATTCTGCTGATCCTGACAATCATCGATCTGGTGGTCTGGCTGATTCTGATCCGGAAGGGGCTGCTTGCCAAGCAGCTGTTGCTGATGATCCCCTGTATTTCCGTTATCATGACCGTACTGCTGGTCAAAGCCAATGACAACATCATCCAGCTGTATTCCCAGAAGCAGACGGACACCATGTTCGCGGTCGGTGATCTGTGCCGCGGACGGCTGGACGGGGATGAACTCCAGCGCATCGGACAGGAATCTGATCCTTCCGCCTACCGGAAGTATGAAGCGCTGATGCTGGAATTTGCGGGGTATAACCGCGGTCTCTGGAACGGCGGACTGGATTTTTCGCTCTGTATTCCGGTGGATGAGGAATACTGCTATGTCTATGCGGATTCCAGAAAAAGCGACATTCCGTTCGCGGAGCTGGATGGGGACTTCATGGAGGATTACCGCAGGGACGGGCAGGAGGCACCGGAGGAGGTGCTCTGCTATTCGACCCGGAGCAACGACAACCCGGTTTCTACGATGTACGGCATCAATGAAACGGCATATATGTCAATCGCGCCGGTTATGGCATCGGACGGCACCGTCAGTGCGTTTCTGAAGGTCACTACGGACAGCTATTATTTCCAGAGCGATAAATGGTGGTATCCGCGCCAGCTGTTCTGGACTGCATTCCGGCTTTCGCTGCTTCTGCTGGCGGTCACATCCGTCATCGCCGCGATCATGTCCCATTCTCTGCGCCGTGCAGCAGCAACGGTGAGCAAGATTGCAGAGGGTGATTTTACCGTCCGCAACGATGCACGTTCCAAGGATGAGATCGGTGAGATCTGCCGTCAGGTGGACCGGATGGCAGACAGCCTCAACACCATGTTTGCGGAAAAGGATGCAAACGAGAAGTTCTATTACAAATTTGTTCCCGAAAAATTCCGCGAGCTGCTCGGCAAGGAGCGCATTACCGATCTGGAGCTCGGAGATGCGCAGAGCCGCGAATTCACCGTGCTGTTCTGCGATATTCGTTCCTTCTCCCTCAATTCGGAGATGCTGACAGCGAAGGAGAACTTTGAATTTGTCAACATCATCTACGGCATTGCCGGACCGATCATCCGCAGCCACGGCGGCTTTGTGGATAAGTACATCGGTGATGCGGTCATGGCGCTGTTTGAATCGGCGGACGATGCGGTGCAGGCGGGCATTGCGATCTATCACGCCGTCGTGCAGGATCCGGAGACAGCGGAGAGGCTGCATGTCAGTGACATCAACATCGGCATCGGCATCCATACCGGCATGGCGCGGATCGGCATTGTCGGTGAGGAGGAGCGCCTGTCGGGTACGGTGATTTCCGATACGGTCAACCTCAGCTCCCGCCTGGAATCCCTGACCAAGACGTATCACACTGCGATGCTCATCTCCAAGGAGACGCTGGATAAAATGGAACGCCCGGAGGAGATCGGGATGCGGTATCTGGGCATGGTGCAGGTGGCAGGCGTCAAGGAGGTGCGCTCGCTGTACGAGGTGCTCGATTGCCTGGATGCGGAGAGCCGTGCTGTCCGCGAGCAGAATGCCCCGCAGCTGCGGGAAGCGATCCGTCTGTTCCACATGGGGGAGCGGCGCCGTGCAGAGGCGCTTCTGGAGGAAATGCAGGATGCAGGCACGTCAGATCCGGTGGTTACATTGTATACGGGGTATCTCCGGGATCTGGAGGGCGGGGATACCGTATTCCGGTTTGTGCGGAAATAAGCAGTCAGATGCCCGCATTTAATTCACTCCGAAAATCGACAGAAAGACATGAAATTTTCAGGTACATTTCTGCATAGAATTGTACCATCGGATGTACAATAGAAATAGATTGGGAACTGCATTGCACATTTTATAAATTTTCTGTAAATACTGCCGTTTAAGGTATTGACTTTACAGAATAAGCGTGTTATAATATAAGAAAATTGATGGAGGTGCATCCTATGTCAAAAAAAGCTGATGAAAACAAGAATGAAACCAACAATGTTGTCAAAAAGTCTTCTCGTAAAAAGAAAGATGCAGTCGTTGAAACAGTTGCTGAACCTGTTGCCGCATCTGATGTGAGCTCCGCTGAACCTGCTGCGGAAGCGCCTGTAAAGAAAAGACGGGGCAGAAAGCCCAAGACGGCTGATGCGCCTGCCGCTGCCGCAGAGACTCCGGCAAAGCCGAAGCGTGTGAGAAAGCCGAAGAATGAAGCTGCCGAGGCGCCGGCTCCCAAAAAGCGCGGCAGAAGAAAGGCGGCTGAAATGACGGCGGAACCGGCACCGGCTGTTGCGGCTGCAACTGCATTTGCAGATTCCGAGCCGGTAGAGCTGAACCCCAATATGGTTGTTGAGATCGAGGATCCGGCAGAGAAGCCCGCTGCGCCCGCCAAAAAGCCGCGCAAGCCGAGAGCGAAGAAGGCGGAGACTCCCGAAGCTCCCGCAGAGCCGAAAAAGCGCGGCAGAAAGCCGAAGGATAACGGTCCTGAGCTCAAGACGATTCTCCAGATCGGGGAAGCGGAATTCGATATTACCGATATTGCGCTGAAGGCATACAAGGAGTACAAGCGCGTGCATAAGCGCAAGGTTGTCAGTGATTTCCGGATCTATGTCAAGCCAGAGGAAAATGCAGCCTATTTCACCGTCAACGGTGAAGGCGCTGAGGAATTCAAGGTAGAGCTTTCTTAAAAGGCGATAGAAAGCGCCGTCCCTGTCAGACAGGGGCGGCGTTTTTGCTGTATCAATCTGTTGAGTATAGTACAAACAAATGCATAATCCAAAATGTTTTTATGTTTTTTTCACAAAGAAAGCAGACGGATTCCGGCGATAACAGGGCGTATGACTGAAAGTCAGCTTCCGGCTTGCTTTTTCGGAGGTTCCATGCTATAATACTATCATAAAGTGAAAGTAGTTCGGTGAAAGGATTTTTTGAAAGGGGTGGCGTATGATGCAGAATTTTGATACGGTGACGTTTGAAAATGCACTGGAGTATCTCGGAAATACAGTCGGGGCAATGCTGATCGCTGACCAGAATGCCGACCGGTACAGGGCGCTAGTGCGCCGGGGCATTTTTCAGGATCTCCTGAGCGAGAACGGCACCTACAAGGATCTTGTACAGAAGCTCTGGTTTCATTTCCAGTATTCTGACAAGCAGATCTCCGAGGAATATCGGGTTTTTATTCCGAATCTTGCGAAATTTGTCGGAAAGTACAGCAGAAAAATCAATCTGAGGATTGGCGGTGCGCCGCACGTCGTGCAGATGACCGTGCAGCCGTTCGGCAATCCGGGCGTGTACCTGATTGTCCTCAACGAACTGGATGCCAGCGCCTGTCAGGACAGTAGCGAAACACAGCAGAAGGTGAGCACGATCCAGAACACCTATCTGTTCACGATGTGCTTCGATCTGGTGGCGGATACGACCGGCAGCCTGTCGCTGGCAGAGGTGTCTGATGAGACGATGCATTCGCAGATCAGCTACTCGGACTGGCGGCTGAAGATCGTCAACATGATCCGCAAAAAGGAGCAGCGGCTCTTTCTGGAGCGTTCGGATCCGGCATATCTCCGCCGGATTGAGCCGGGGCAGATCGATTCCTTCGACTGCCAGATGCAGAATCTGGAGGGTGAGTACATCTGGGTCAAGCTGATTTTCAGCCGCATGGACACGACCGACCCGGAGGATTACCGCTTTGTGTACATGGTGCAGAACATTCACGAATCGACCGTGAATCTGCGTGCAGCGCTGAAGCATTACGAGAAGCTCTCGTCGCGTGATCCGCTGACGCATATCTACAATCACGGGCGCATTGAGACGGAGATCTGCAATGCCATCGAACAGAACCAGAAGCAGGGGACTGCTGTATCCATGCTGATTCTCGACATCGATCACTTCAAGGAGGTGAACGACCGGTTCGGTCATGCGGTGGGCGATACAACACTGATCCGGTTCACGGAGGTTATCCGCGATGTGCTCAGCAAGCAGAAGGCGGCATTCGGACGCTGGGGCGGCGAGGAGTTTGCCGTGGTGCTCTATGATCTGAACCGCGCCGAGCTGGAGCAGGTCGCCGAGGAGATCCGTGCGCGTGTTGCGCTCGAGCATTTCTCCGTGGTTGGTTCTGTGACATGCAGCATCGGTGCCAGCGAGCTGAAATATGAGGATGCGTTCGATACGCTGTTCGAGCGCGTCGATCAGGCGGTCTACCGCGCCAAATCCAGCGGACGGAACTGCGTCTGTGTGAGCTGATTCCAAAAGAAATACCGCACCTGATGTAAGGTGCGGTATTTTTGTTATTTGCCGCTGTCGCCGTAGTTCGACAGCACGCGGGCGGACGGGTCGTTGACGTTGCAGCCCTCCCACGATTTGTTCGGCATCCAGAAATCCACGATCATTTCGCTCTGCCCCGGATAGTATTTCTCGAACAGCTCGCGGTACAGAAGCGATTCCTTAGTGAACGGCTGCGCGTGGTTATATGCCTTCCGGCGCTCCTCATACTCCGCATCCGTGTAATACTGCTCCGCATACTCCTTGAGATCATCCACCATGGAATGACCGACAGCATCGGAGAATGCCGCTTTTTCGCGCCAGAGGATCTCCTCCGGGAGCCAGTCGCCCTCAAACGCATGGCGCAGGAGATACTTGCCCTTGTGGTAGACGTTCATCTTGATTGCCGGGTCAAGCGCCATGACATACTTCACGAAATCCAGATCACCGAACGGCACACGTGCCTCCAGGGAGTTGACGGAAATGCAGCGGTCGGCACGCAGCACATCATACATGTGCAGCTCATGGATGCGCTTGTGCGCCTCCATCTGGAAAGCCTCTGCATCGGGTGCAAAATCGGTGTACTTGTAGCCAAAGAGCTCGTCGGAGATCTCACCGGTCAGCAGTACGCGGATGTCCGTCTGCTCATGGATTGCCTTGCAGACGAGATACATGCCGATGCTGGCGCGAATGGTGGTGATGTCGTAGGTGCCCAGCAGATGCACCACATCCTCCAGCGCCGCCAGCACATCCTCCTTGGAGATGATGACCTCGGTGTGCTCGCTGCCGATGTAATCGGCTACCTGACGCGCATATTTCAGGTCGATGGCATCGATATCCATACCGATGGCAAAGGTGCGGATGGGCTTGTCGGATTTTTTTGCCGCGATGGCGCAGACGAGCGAGGAATCCAGTCCGCCGGACAGCAGGAAGCCGACCTTTGCATCTGCGACCAGACGCTTTTCCACGCCTGCCACGAGCTTTTCGCGGATGTTCCGGCACGCGGTCTCCACGTCGTCGGGGAGCGTCACGGGTGCGGCAGCGATGTTGCAGTATTGTACAAAGAATCCGTCGCGATAGTAGAATCCAGGCGGAAACGGCTTGATATGGCTGCAAATAGCGGTCAGGTTCTTGGGCTCGCTGGCGAATACGATCCCGCCCTTTGCATCGTAGCCGTAGTACAGCGGACGGATGCCGATCGGGTCACGGGCGGCGATGAACGAATGTGATTCCGCATCATACAGGATGCAGGCGAACTCCGCATCGAGCATGGCGAACATGTCCGTGCCGTACTCCCGCCAGAGGGGGAGCAGGATTTCGCAGTCCGAATCGCTCTCGAAGGTGTATTTCCCGGCAAGCTGATCCTTGAGTTTCTGGAACCCGTAGATCTCGCCGTTGCAGACGAGCATGTCATCGCCCAGACGGAACGGCTGCATGCCCTCCGGGGTCAGGCCCATGATGGCAAGTCTGTGAAATCCCAGAATACCGTCATTGTTCTGTAAAATCCGTGTACTGTCCGGCCCGCGGGACACCGTCGCGGAAAATCCGAGTGCAAATAAATCCTTGTCAGCATCACTGCTGCACCATCCCATGATCGAACACATTGTTCTCACTCTCTTTCTCTGAAATAGCAAAAGGGTGCCTGCGTTGATTTACGCAGACACCCTTGTCCTGTGATTATTTTACCACATGTCAGGCAGGATTGTCAATTCATTTTTTAAGGAATTGATCGTGAAAAAGCTTATTTTTTTAGTTTTTGTTTTCGGGTTGGAAGCGGCAGGCTGGCATAAAAGCAGTTCTCGCCGTTTTTGTGCTCCGCCCAGATGCTCCCGCCGTGCTCCCGGAGGATGCTTTCCGCGATGGACAGCCCCAGACCGTAGCTCTGCGCATCGTTCCGCGCCTGATCGACCCGGTAGAACCGCTTGAAGATATTCCGGCAGTCCGCACGCGACAGCGGTACACCGTGTCCCGCGACACACAGCAGGCTCTGCCCGGTCTGGCTTTTCAGAACGACACGCACCGGAAACGCAGGATCATCATATTTCAGTGCGTTGTCGAGCAGAATACTCATGACCTGCGTCAGCTTTTTGGCATCGCCCTCGGCGTACACATTGCCCTCGACAGCGGAATCCAGTGTCATGCCGCTTTCGTAGAACAGCGGCTCAAATTCCAGCAGGCTTTCGTTCACCAGCCGGCTGAGGTCGATGCGTTTGCGGATGAGCGCCGCCTTGCTGTGATCGAGCCTTGCGAGCGTCAGGAGACTTTCGACCAGCCCGCGCATCCTCCGCGAGGCGGAGAGAATGTTGCCGGTCAGAATGGTCTGATCCGCTTCGGAGAACCGGTTTTCTCCGAGCATCTCCGCGTTGGTCATGATAATGGTCAGCGGCGTTTTCAGCTCATGGGACGCATCGGCAACGAACTGCTTCTGCTCCTCCCATGCCTTCTGGACGGGCTTGGTGACCCATTCGGCGAGGAGGACGCTGATCGCAAAGAACACCGCATAGCCGATCAGCCCGATCAGGAGGGAATTGCGGATCAGCCCCCGGAGCATGGCGCGTTCGCTGGAAATATCCGCAAAGACGATCGTTTCCGCGGGACCCGTCTCCGAGCGAAGATAGCGCAGATCATAGGCGGGGAGGATGCCGACGGAGTCGCTGCTGCTGCGGACAGTGCTGACAAGCTCGGTGAGCTGTGTGCGGTCGGTCTGGAACGGCGCGGCACCGGGCGGCTTGAATGCCATGCCGCGCATCATCTGGATGCTCTCCATCTCGATGTGCCGGCGTGTCAGGTGCATGACCATGCCGAAGATCGCCCCGAACAGGAGCGTGACAATCGCCATGATGACGAGGATGAATTTCAGCTTCAGCCGTCTGACCATCACGCATCACACTCCAGATGATAGCCGAGCCGGCGCACCGCCTCGATGCGGATATCGGAGCCGATGCTGGCGAGCTTCTTGCGCAGGAAGCTGACATAGGCTTCCACGTGGTTTTCCACGGCATTTGATTCGTAGCCCCAGACCTTTGTCAGGAGTGTTTCCTTGGAGATATGCCGTTCGCCGGCAGTCATCAGAATCCGCATGACCTCGAACTCCCGCGCCGACAGCCGGATGGAATTTTCCCCGCAGAGCAGGGAAGCGGAATCCAGGTCAAGCCGGGTATTGCCGAACGCCAGCTCATTGATCTGCGACCCCTGACGCCGCAGGAGCGCATTGACGCAGGCAAGCAGTTCCCGCGCATCAAAGGGCTTGGTCAGGTAGTAGTCCGCTCCGGCGTTCAATCCCTGCACCTTGTCCTCAATGTCGGATTTGGCGGTGAGCATCAGAATGGGGGCGCTGTTGTGCTTGCTGCGGATGTGTCTGGCGACGGTATAGCCGTTCTGCTTGGGGAGCATGATGTCGAGGATAATGAGATCGTACACGTTCAGCATAGCGTAATCCTCGCCGGATTCGCCGTCGTAGACCGCCTCGGTCTCGAAGCCCTTGGATGCCAGCATCAGCTTGAGAGAATCTGCCAGTGTCCGGTCGTCCTCGATGATGAGAATGTTCATTCCGATCGCCCCTTTCCATGATGTGTCCTATCATTATTATAATACACCCATTCGCTGAAAGCAAGCTGAAAATGCGGATTTCACCTATCTTTCACCCGCTTTCAGCATCAGTTCAGGAAAACGTGTTATCATAGCATTGTAGGTTGGAGCGCACACGGATCCCCTTTCCCACACCCCTTTGAGTCAGCAGTCGGCTTCCCTCCTTTTTGCCGCTGCCCGTTTCCCTATCTGCCGTGTGCGCCGCGACCTGAGAGCCGAAAAGAGGTGATTCTATGCAATTCAGACATGAGGTCAAGCATGAGATCAACTATGCAGACCTGCTCGTCATCCGGCAGCGGCTGCGGGCGGTGGCGTATTCCGACCCGCACACGATCGACGGGAAATATCTCATCCGCAGTCTGTACTTCGACAATCCCGCGGACAAGGCACTCATGGAAAAGATCAACGGTCTGAGCCGACGTGAGAAGTTCCGCATTCGCTATTATAACGGAGATTCCTCCGTGATCCACCTGGAAAAGAAAAGCAAGATCGACCACCTGGGCACCAAGCAGAGTGCATCCCTGACCGCAGAGCAGGCGCAGCGCATTGTAAACGGCGATCTGGACTGGATGCCGGACGCAGATGCCCCGCTCATCCGCGAGCTGTATACGAAAATGAGCACACAGGGGCTTGCACCGAAAACGATTGTGGACTACACCCGCGAGCCGTTCATCTACCCCGCCGGCAACGTCCGCGTGACACTCGATTACCACATCCGCAGCGGGATGCGGTGTACCGATTTCCTGAACCCGGACTGTGTGACCGTACCCGTTTCGGATGCGATCATCCTCGAGGTGAAATGGGACGGCTTCCTGCCGGATATCATCCGCGATGCGGTTGCCCTCGCTGACAGGCGCGAGGGAGCCTTCTCCAAATATGCCGCCTGCCGAATCTATGGATAACAAGGAGTTTTTACCATGACCTTCAATGACATCTTCAAATCGAACTTCCTCGAAAATGTGACCAGCGTCAGCGTGCTGGATATGGCAGTTGCACTCCTGCTGGCGTTCGGGCTGGGTATGTTCATCTTCCTGGTCTACAAAAAGACCTATTCCGGCGTGATGTACTCCGCCAGCTTCGGCACGACGCTCGTCGCGCTGACCATGATTACCACAGTTGTCATTCTCGCCGTCACCAGCAATGTCGTGCTGTCCCTCGGCATGGTCGGTGCGCTGTCCATCGTCCGTTTCCGCACGGCGATCAAGGAACCGCTGGACATTGCGTTCCTGTTCTGGTCAATTGCCGTCGGCATCGTGCTGGCAGCAGGCATGATCCCGCTGGCGATCATCGGCAGTGTCATCATCGGCGTGATCCTGCTCGTGTTCGTCAACCGCAAGGCATCCAAGAATCCGTACATCGTTGTTGTCCGCTGCGACGGTCATGACAGCGAATCCAAGGCAAAGTCCTTCCTCGACACCAAGGCAGAGCGCTGCGTTGTCAAGAGCAAGACCGCGCAGAAGGGCGCTGTGGAGCTGAATCTCGAGATCCGACTCAAGGACGACAACACGGATTTTGTGAACCAGCTTGCAGAGATGGAGGGCGTGCAGAGCGCCGTTCTGGTCAGCTACAACGGCGACTACATGGCGTAAGGATGTGAGCGTATGTCGGCACATAAGAACATTGACCGGATTGGTATTGTGATCGTCGTTCTGACGCTGGTGATCTCCCTGCTGTTCTGCAACGGCAGTCTGCTGGGCATCGAAACGACGGCACATGCAGCCGGCTACGAGAACCGGCTGTTCGACCATTCCCGTGTCCACACCTTTGACATCGTCATGGACGACTGGGATGCCTTCCTGGAAACCTGCGAGAGCGAGACGTATTCCCCCTGCACAGTCGTGATCGACGGGGAAGCGTTCAAGAATGTCGGGATCCGCGGCAAGGGGAACACCTCCCTGACCTCCGTGCGGAACATGGACAGCTCGCGCTACAGCTTCAAGGTGGAATTCGACCAGTACGAGACGGGTAAGTCCTACTACGGACTGGACAAGCTCTGCCTGAACAACATCATCCAGGACAACACCTACATGAAGGACTACCTCGCCTACACGCTGATGCAGGATTTCGGCGTGGAAAGCCCGCTTTGCAGCTATGTGTACATCACGGTCAACAACGAGGACTGGGGGCTGTATCTGGCGGTGGAATCCGTGGAGGAGTCCTTCCTGAAGCGCAATTACGGCACGCAGTACGGTGATCTCTACAAGCCGGACAGCATGGGATTCGGCGGCGGCAGAGGCAACGGCATGGATTTCAGTATGACGGAGTTTATGAAGAAGAACACGGAGGATTCCGGCACGGAGGACACCACGGAATCCACAACCACGGAAAAAACCGGACGCAGGGGCGGCAGACCGGATCCCGGCAATCTGCCCGAGGGCTTTGATCCGTCCAAAATGGGCGGTGAGATGCCGGATTTCGGCGGGGAAATGCCGTCGGATTTTGACCCGTCCCAGATGGGCGGCAAGGGCGGATTTGGCGGCGGATTCGGCATGGGCAGCGCGGATGTGAAGCTGCAATACGTTGACGATGATCCGTCCAGCTATTCCAACATCTTCAACAATGCCAAGACTGCCGCGGATACCGCCGATCAGAAGCGTCTGATCCGTTCCCTGAAGGCGCTTTCCGGGCAGACCGATCTGGAATCGACCCTCGACACCGAGGAGGTCATCCGCTATTTTGTAGTCCACAATTTCCTCTGCAACGGCGACAGCTACACCGGGCAGATGATCCATAATTACTACCTCTACGAGGAGAACGGACAGCTCTCCATGATCCCGTGGGACTACAACCTCGCCTACGGCTCCTTCATGGGCGGGCGGGGGACATCCGCAGTCAATTCCCCCATCGATACGCCGGTATCTGGTGATATGAGCGACCGCCCCATGATCGCATGGATCTTCGGCAGCGAGGACTATACAGCGCAGTACCACACGCTGTTTGCACAGTTCCTCGCAAGCCATGATTTCGGCGCCCTCGTCGATGAAACGGCAGCCCTGATCGGCAGCTATGTGCAGAAGGATCCGACCGCCTTCTGCACCTACGAGGAATTCCAGAAGGGCGTGACCGCTATCCGCAGCTTCTGTGAGCTCCGTGCCGAGAGCGTGCAGGGTCAGCTTGACGGAACAATCCCCTCGACCACGGACGGGCAGAGTGCAGACAATACCGCACTGGTCGATGATTCCGCACTGACCATCTCGGACATGGGCACCATGAACAAGGGCGGCGGATTCGGCGGCGGTCCCGGCGGATTCCCGTCCGGGAACCGGGAGCAGAGCGGCGATGCGGCAGTGATGCAGACTGCCAATATGCAGCCGCCGGAGGGCTTTGACGGCAATCCGCCCGAGGGCTTTGATCCGTCGAAGATGCCCGGTAACGCGCAGGATGCAAATACCGAGGCATCCGGGCAGGCGGCATCCGATGCACCGTCCGGAAACCGCGGCGAACGCCCGCAGATGGGCAATTTCCCGGGCATGGGCGGAACGCAGCAGAGAAGCACGCTTCCCCCGATCCTGACTGGTATCTCCGCGCTGGTGCTGCTCGGCGGCATCCTGTTCGCGTGGAAATTCAAGCGATAAAAAAGAGCCCTGTTTCCGGCTGGAAACAGGGCATTTTGTTGTTTCAGGCTTCGTCCGGCAGATTCTCGCAAAGCGTGATGACGAGAATATCCTCCGAATAGTTGCTCTTGACAAAGTAGTCCACGGTCTCGACATGCCGGTAGACGGGCAGGAGGTGCGCGTGAAGTCCTGGTATGCCATCATATAGAAGGTGTTGCGGGACAGGTTGGTGAAGATCACCAGCGGATAGCGCCGGAAAATGACCTCCATCAGCAGATGCACCGCGCTCGCGGGACTCTGGAGCTGGAGAATATCCGTCGGCTCCTCTGCGGTCTTATGCACCATGCAGAGCGACAGGTACTCCTCCTCCGGCATCGGACGCGCAAACAGATAGCCTTGAATCTTGTTGCAGTCGCAGGTGCGCAGGAAGGCAAGCTGCTCCTTGGTTTCAACGCCCTCGGCAACGGTTTTCATGTGCAGGCGGTTCGCAAAGATGAAAATGCTCTCCAGTACAATGCGCTCCTTCTCATCCTCACAGTTGTGGCTGAGCAGGGATTTATCGATTTTGAGCACATCCGCCGGGATGTCCTTCACGAATTGCAGGGAGGACAGTCCGCTGCCGAAATCATCAATCGCCACGGAAAATCCCGCATCCCGGATCGAGGTGATCCAGCCGAGCAGCGTTTCCTCATTGCCGACCATTGCTGATTCGGTGATCTCGACCTCAATCAGCGGATGCGGCAGCTCGTATTTGTCCACGAGCGCCGTCAGCTTCTCGGCAAACTGCGCCTCCTGAATATGCCGGCGCGAGAAATTGACGGAAATCGGGTACTGCGGCATGGTGTTCTGCTTGACCAGAGTCTTGCAGACAAGCTCGGCAACATACCAGTCGATCTCTGTAATGAGATCGGATTCCTCCGCGACCGGGATGAAGAAGAACGGGGAAATGACGGTTCCGTCGGGGCTGATCCAGCGCACCAGTGCTTCGGCGCTCTTTAAGGCAATACCGCACAAAGGACAGTGCGTCAGATGTGCCACAGATTTTTCGGCAGATTGTACAGTGACGACGACGCGATACTGTATGTATCGCTAG
>ONEQ01000063.1 GCA_900316885.1 uncultured Eubacteriales bacterium
CTGATGCGGTCGGATTTCGGGAAGCGTGGGGCGGTGTATACGGAGGTCGGGGCGGTTTTCAGGCAGGAAGCATAACACATAAGACCGAACATCGATAGTACATACTTATTTACGAGGTGATACCATGATTGAATATTATGCTTATGAGATCGACGTTGCATTGCAGAACAACTGCTGGTTTGCAGCACTGGCTCTTTCGCTGACATTGCCAGATATCTGCGGAATGGTAGCATTTCCGGAAGAAACATCCGTGCTAAGGCGATACATCCAATGGTGTGATACCTATCTCATAGATGATGAGCCCGGGTTAGAAGGTCATAAGGCGCCTCGTATCAGTGGTGAGATCGTATGCAATCTGCGGAATACATTTCTTCACACGGGGTCGCCCACAATCAACAGTAATAAGGTGCAGGATGAGAGGAATCAGCTTGATAAATTCATGCTGTTAATGGGGGACGTTCCATCTATCCGGTTTTTTTCTGCATGTATTGAAATTCCAAATGTTACATACAGAAGCATAACAATAAATGTCAATTGGCTGTGCCGGATCATTTATGAACGTGCCGTGTGGTACTACCAAAACAATCAGGAACGATTTCACTTTGATTTTGTGGCGGACACAGCAGAACACTTTTTTGCACCCGATACCGAAATCCCGCCGGGTGATCCGATCGTCAGGGCATTGAATCAGAAACTGGAGAAAAGAGGAGAAACCCGCCGCTTTGTCGAGGATCCGGAGCATACTATCGTGAATTCGATCACAACAGGTTTTGAAAAAGTCTTTTCCGACCAATCCCTCAAAAAGAAAATGATGGCTGGACAAACAGTCACATCTGATCACTTCAAAATAAAGCGAACTGTGATCGCTTCTCATCCCAAACCATCTTCGGCTTGTAAAAGAGTCAAAACTGTTCCCGACAGGATTCCACAGCCACATTATTCTGCAAAACGTGAAGCACAGGTCAGAAGTTTCTTTGGTCAGCATTTCAAGGAAAAGAAATATAGTCAGAAAAAAGAGCAGATCATTCAGGCTGTGCTTTCGTCCGTAACCAAGCAGCAGGTCAACAATGCACTGATGAAGTGTTTTTCAAGTGAAGAAGCGGGCTCGATCTATAAAAGACTGCTTCCGTTATTGAAGAATTACCCGGGGAAGTGATTCCCAGAAATACATCACATTAAATCATAAAATAGCAAAGAAACCCACTGGACAAACTCGCCGATTCGTGGTATAATATAAATATAGTTCAGTATCGCCTGACCGCACCCGGAAAGGACGATAGTATGAAAGCAAAGCTTCTCCCTTCGGGGAATTACAGAGTACAGGTCGTTGCCGGGTTTGATGCAGCAGGCAAGCGCATTGTGAGGTCGTTCACGGCAGAAACGGAATGGGAAGCGCTCCGCATGGCGGATGAGTACCGCAAGCAGCAGGATGAAATGAAAGTACAGAATATCACGGTCATTCATGCGATGCAGCAGTACATCGAGTGCCGTGCGAACGTCATCGAAAAGACGACAGTCCGGAATTATCGCCAGCTTGCAGAGGGCTGCTTCAAGAGCATCCACAACGTCAGCCTGCGTTCGCTCAAAGCGATCGACGTACAGAGAGCCGTCAACCTCGAAAGTACTCATCTCAGCCCGAAGACGGTCAAGAATGCATTCGGGTTTCTGAAATCCGTGCTGAAAATGCACGAGGTCAGCATCAATCTGGACAGGATCCAGCTTCCAAAGCAAGTCCGTCATGAAAAGGAATTGCCGGATTTTGCGACAGTATTCCGCATCATCAAGGACACGGAGGTCGAGCTGCCCTGCCTGCTGAGTGTCTGGCTGAGTCTGCGCATCGGCGAGGTCATCGCCCTGCAATTCCGGGACATCGACCCGGAAAAGCACACGATCAAGATCCGCCGGACGATCATCCACACGGATAACGGCACAGAGGTGCGCGAGCACTGCAAGACCGAGGGCAGCACCAGAGATTTGCAGCTCCCGGAGTACCTGTATCAGATGGTCATGGCGGTGCCGCATGAGAGCGACAGCGAATTCATCGTGAAGTATTCGCGGAAGGCGCTGTACAGCCGTTTCAAGCGGCTGATGACGAAGAACGGCTATTCGCAGATGACCTATCATGATCTGCGCCGCTTGAACGCCTCGGTCATGTTGATGCTCGGCGTGCCGGACAAGTACGCGATGGAGCGCGGCGGGTGGTCTACCGATCATGTTCTGAAGACCGTGTATCAGCAGACTTTCTCAGATGAGCGCAAGCGTGTGGACAGCATGATTGACGACTATTTTGACGGGATCATCCGCGGGATCGCCCGTTAGAATGCAGATCACACGAAAAAACCAAAATCACACGAAAAATCACACGCCGGCTAAAAGCGGCGGTATTTCGGCAATTTCGGTGCGGGACATTTTGTTCGAATCCTGTCACCTTGACTTTTTCAAAAGCGGCTGTATGTGGCGATAATCGCTATGTACAGCCGTTTTCCGTTTATCCGGTATGCAGTTTCAACTGCAAAAATTACCCCTCAAACTGTCCTCGTGCAACGCAATTTCATCAAATGTTGCACGAAAATGTTGCACGAAATCCCGGAACAAAAAATTCACCCGCAGTGAAAATGGGCTGATTTTTACAGAGGGGTTCCGAAATCCAAATTCTACTATGATGTTATGATATCCGCCGGCAGCCTTCACAGGCTGCTATTTTTATACCCGAAAGGAGATCGTTATGTTTGATTATATCATTGAAAAGTAGCATCAAAACTCGCCGTAGTTTTCAATGAGGTAATCATATCTGATGATAACATCGCTTTGTGCTGCTGGATACTGTTCCATTGTTATCATTTTGTCGCCGGTTTGTAGTTGCCTCAAATGATTTCTGTATTTTGAAAGGGCATTTGATATTTATTGTGTTATTGTATCGCTAATGAACCGAAACCATTTGACATTGTATCTTTATGCGCAGATGATCTCATGCAATCCCTCATCGTCGCCCGCAAGGAAACGGCGGTAGCTACTTTCACCGTTATCCATCGGGGATTCCTCCTCTCAGGGGTGTGTACTTTGCCCCTTCACTTATTAGTACCACTTTTTCCGGAAAACGCAAAGTGTTTTTGCAAGTTTTTTTCTGGTTTTATTATAGCATGGGTGCTGATGGATTGCAAGTCATGCATCCTCTTGTATTCCGGCATTTTCTATGCTATACTTTTTACAGACATTCTTTCGCCATGATCCGGTACAAAAATATTTTTATTTTCCGTGTCACTTTTTCGGAAAAAACCAGTCTATACTTTATGAAAGCACCATGGGGCTTATCACTTCGGAGAGGGGGATGGCTATGACAGATCATGAGCTGCGCGCGCTCATGAACAGCAGTCTGAACGACGGTGCCAAGGCTTTGTATCAGCAATACGCACAATATATCTATGCCATCATCTTCCGGATACTCCGGGACTGCGGGACACGGGAGGATGTGGAGGACTGCTTTGCGGAAGTCTTTGCGGAGATCGTGCAGCATTACAGCAATATTCAGGGCGACAGCCTGAAAGCGTACATCGGGCAGGCTGCCAGAAACAAGGCGCTGGACTATGCGCACACCCTGTCGGAACAGCGGCGGCATCTTGTATCCATCGACAGCGTTCCCGAACCCTCGGAGGATTCTGTTCAGACATCTGCGGAACAGCAGGAGCGTGACCGGATACTCCTGCAAAAAATCAAAGCTCTTGGCGAACCGGATGCGACCATCCTTGTCCAGAAGTATTATTTCAAGCGGAAGATGCGGGATATTGCCAAAATGGTCGGACTTTCGGTCAATACCGCACAGAAACGCTGTGTCAGGGCTCTGAAGAAGCTGCGCGAGGAGCTAAAGGATTGGAGGTGAGACCATGCGGCAAAAGGACATCATCAGGGCATTACAGAACGTCAGTGAAAAGGATGCTGTGCAGCTCGGTGAGGACTATCACGGCATTGCGGACATCGACCATGAAAGGCTTCTGCATAAGGTAGAGCAGCGTCTGGAAATGCACCAAGAGGCACAGGATTCGCCGGTTCCGTCTGCACTTGTGTCACACGAACCGCGTTTTCCGTGGCTTGCGGTCGGAATGACTGTCGCCTGCTGCATGGTCGGCATTCTGGGGATCAGTATGATCTGGAATATCCGGCGGATCGCGCCCACCGATCAGCCCACGGAAACCATGACGGAAGCGACAACCACCTACTATCATGTGGAACAGCCGTTCATCACCGAAACCGCCACAACCGCAAAGACAGAGCAGGTTACAACGCTCTGCACAACAGTTGCGGAAACATCGACAGAAACGACAACAGCGGCGGCAGCTTCCCTCAGTCTGCAAGCTGTACCGCACAGTACCGCAGTAACGACAAGCGCAGCGATTCAGACACAAACGGAAAGTCAGAACACAACACAGCAAACCGCTGCCACATTGCAAAGCACGGTCACGGTCTATGTTCCGCAGACGGATGCGCCGGCACCTGTGATAGAAACCGGACGTCCCGCGTCAACTGCCACTGTAACCATGTTTGCACCTTTGACAGAACCCGTATCCACCAATGCGCAGGGACAAATTGTGGATCCGCAGGGCGACCCCATCACCTTGCCCGCCGTCACCACGACCGAAACGATCAAGCCGCCGCCGCCAACACAGACGGCACCGCCGACAGAACCCAAAGAGCCGATGCACATGGACGATGTCCGCGAGCTTGCAAAAAAGGGCGATAATCTGACATGGGAGGATTTCCGAGGTTATCAGGGGGAGGACGTTGGTTCAGGCATTTGCATCTTCAAGTATGATCTGGGAAACGGATATATTTTGTATGTCGGCGGTCTGCCGGATACAGAAAGCAAACCAAATTTTATCATGCTGTGCAACGCCGATGATAAAACCCTGCGCAATGGCATTGACATCCGCACCGAGGATATTGAAGCATTTATGAATCAGGAAACAACTGAATAAAAGAGGTCGGGTATTATGATGAAACGCAAATTTTTGACGATTCTGCTCGCGGCACTGCTGCTGACCGCAGGCACGATGCCTGCATATGCAGAGGAAACACAGCCCACAACAATGCCTGTTCCGGCAGGTTTTGAACTGCCGCAGGAAACGGTGGAACTATATGGCTTTTCCGCGGATGTGACGGAGCTCATGCTCTCCGAGGGTGAAAGTTATCCGCTGAAAATCGCGCTCGATGCGCAGTATTATTACCCGGAGAGCGTGGTGTTCCATTCCGATCACGATGCGTCTGCGGGAGTATCCCGTAACGGGATCATCACGGCAAAAGAGCCGGGAACGGCAAACATCCGCATTTCTGCCAAACTGAAGGAAGCCTATGTGACAGATCCGGACAAGGACACAAACGTCAGAACGATCACCATAAAAGTGACTGTGACTTACGCCAAGGCGCTGACAGAGGAGCAGATCAACGCTCTGAAACAGCTCAAACGGAAAGGCGACAGACTTTTCGGGGAATTCCAGCGTGAGGAAAAGGTCATCCGCGGCGAATATCCGGCAGATGCGCCGCGTCTGGATATGGACACTGTGGAGCGCATCACGTCATCCGCTGACGGCTTTGCGGACATCTGCAAGGAGATCAGCGCATTGCAGCCGTATCCGGATTACATCGGTGGCAGCGGCGTGCAGCTCACGGAATACTGGTTCGATACTACCGGTAAAGAAAAGCTGCTCTTGATTTCCCCGCAGCCTGAAATTTATTACGTCCGCTGCTCGGAGGACGGTTCGATCGCAGAGCATCGCGTGATCTATCCGGCGGAAACGGTTGTGACGGTGAGTGATTCCGTTTTGCTAGGTTCGTATAGCGTCTATAATGACATTTCGGAAGTGCTTATGGGGGATGTAAACGGTGACGGGGTATTTGACATCGGTGACCTCATCCGGTTCCAGAAATGGCTGCTTGCTGTTCCCGATACGCATCTGACAAATTGGACAGCCGCAGATTTCTGCAAGGACGGAACGCTTGATATTTATGATCTGGGCATGATGAAATCGGTAATGGTGGGGAATCTGCCGGAAACAGAAAAGCAGCTGACACTGAACGATGTCCGGGAGCTTGCCAGGAAGGGCGATGCTCTGACATGGGCTGATTTTGAGCCGTATCAGCATACAGATGTCGGTTCGGGACTCTCTGTCTACAAGTACGATCTGGAGGACGGCTATACACTGCTTGTCGGCGGGGTGCCGGGACAGAAGCCAGTCTATATCAGACTTAGCAAGGGAGAACGGAATGTGGATCTGCGGGATGGCGCGGATGCAGTGGAGGCGTTTCTGGAAGGTTGAGAAATTAGAAAAGTACGTCCATTATACCATGCTTTCTGTGTGATTGCAGCCATCATCAGAAAATCCCGCTGATCCATTGCGAACCGGTCGGATTTTTCATTCAATGCGAACGATCCGGGACTTGAAAATGCAAAGGATCTGTGCTATAATGAAAGCAATGACAGCCGACCCCCGTTACCATGAAAGGAGCAGCCATGATTCTTCTTGATGCGACACCGAATATCGTCTACGAGACAGGCCCCAGCTATACCTATACTTACAAGCAGCCGCTGCAATTCAACTGGTTTATTGCCTTTCTGGCGATCCCGCTCGCTGTGCTGGCGTATCACTTTTACAAGAACGGGAGCAAGCTGATGGATCAGAAACGGGAATGCACAATCGAGGTGCGGGCGGTCATCACAGCCGTGCGCAAGGGGCGTTCGATCGACGGGTATTTCGGAGGACGCGGACCGCACTATAATGCGGACTATGAGTATGTGTACGAGGGTCAGACCTACAAGAGCCACAACAGCATTTATGGAAACGCCAGACTGGGAGGCCCCAAGACCGGCGATGCCGTGATGATCCGCATCAACCCGTTTGAGCCGACAAAGCTGTTCGACCCGCTTGCAGAGTCAGCCATGAATTTTTACTTCACTTCATGTTCGCTTATGGCAGTCACTGTAGGACTGCTGACAGTCGGGCAGATCCTCATGCAGCTGTTTCATTGATGATGGACAGACTGACGTCCCTTCGATCTTCGGAACGCAGTGCGCCTTTCTGTAAGTATCGTTTTCCGTTGGTTTTTCATAACACAAAAGTCCTCACAGCCCGAAACTGTGAGGACTTCTGTTTGCAGAGAACCCACGGATCACCAGATGTATGTGCATCCTCAAACGCCTGCCGCTTCTCTCAGCCTCCGCAGCACCTTGACCATCGCAAAGGTATCCAGTCCGCAGTATTTGAGAAGATTCTGACGGATCACGGTAATTTCCTCCGGCGAATGTGAAGCCATATCCGCGAAGGCAGCGGATGCCTCCGAGCCGTTGTGAACGCCGTCGAGATTGTGATAATCCAGTTCGGGATCGTCGGGATAGCACATAAATTGGAAAAAGTCAATCTGCCAGACTGCGCTCCCTGTCCTGCTGATGCACGCGCTGTCTGGCAGATTGACGATATTTTTGTCTATAATATGTTCGATTCCACCAGAAATTAACAGGAAAATTATACAGATGCAAAATCCTGCACAGGATGCTACAGCCTGTATAGGGATTGCAGCCGTTTTACGGTGAATTACGGTGAACGTCATATGGTATAATACTAATGGGCATCTCTAAAAACCTCCCCTCTGAGGAGGGGGGTGGGGGTGGGGCGGCTCAACGCTTAAGTTGTGGTTTCCTAATAACAATTACTGCGGAAAGGAGACTGCCTATGTATTATGCAAGCATAGGAATCATTGCATTGATCGTTATGGTCATCATCAATATAGAGGCGCTCAGGAAGGTCAAGAAAACAAACGAAAATGATGTGCGCCTGAAATACCGCCAATACCTGCTGACACTGATTGCGTTTTTCACAGTGGATATTCTGTGGGGCTTCTTCTATGAACAGCGCTGGCTGATCCTCAGCTATACAGATACCTTTCTGTTTTTCGCTACGATGGCATTATCGGTTCTGTTCTGGACAAGAGGCGTGGTCGCCTTTTCCGGGGATAATGGAAAATACAGCAAAGCCCTTGTGTTCAGCGGATGGATGATATTTGCGTTTGAAATCATCGTTCTGCTTGTGAATCTGTTTGTCCCGATTGTTTTCCTGTTCCGGAAGGATAAGGAGTATGTGCCGATGCCTGCGCGGTATATCGGACTGTTCCTGCAAATGATCCTGTTTCTCGTCACATCCGTCTATGCTCTGATCAGGGCGGTTCATTCAAGGGATAAGAGCCGGCTGCATTACTGGACGATCTGCATTTCCGGCATCATCATGTCGTTCTTTATTATCGTTCAGATGTTTTTCCCGCTGATGCCGTTCTATTCGATGGGCTGCCTGTTCGGTACCTGCCTGATCCATACATTTGTCCACAAAGAAAAGGATGCGGATCATCATCTGGAGATCAGCCGCGCAAAGCAGAAGGCATACAAGGACGCTCTGACCGGCGTCAGCAATAAGCTGGCGTATCTTGAGATGCTGACAGAGATGGAAACCGAGCTTGAAAACGGCGAATTATCAGAATACGGCGTCGTTGTCTTTGATCTCAACGGACTGAAAACGATCAATGATACACTGGGGCATGAAGCCGGGGATGAATACATCAAAAGCGGATGCCGCATGATCTGTCAGCAGTTCACTCACAGCCCGGTGTTCCGCGTTGGCGGCGATGAATTTGTCGTGCTCCTGAAGGGAGACGATTACGCGAACAGGGAAACGCTGGTGGAAGCCTTCCGGAAAGCGATCGGCGAAAATCTGCAAAACGGCTCTGTGGTCGTAGCATGCGGTCTTGCCGTTTATGACCATGCAGCCGATCACAGCTATAATGATGTATTCAAGCGTGCCGATGCATCGATGTACGAACACAAACGGGCACTCAAGGCAGTCTCAAAGCCGGCACTTACTTCTTCGGAATGATACAGAAGAATATCCTGCGCATAGAAGTATGCCGCATCTTTTTGCCCCGCAATGCACCCGATCCGGGAACGGAAGCAAAAGCAATAGATGTAAATCTATCGTTTATAGCATCAATTTGACTTTTTCAGATAACAGACAGAGAGAAAAGTCAAAACCGGCGTCTCATGGATGTAATTCATTAAACGGCTTGAATCTGTAACAATTCTGACGTGTATTCATAATTTATTCATATAAAATTCACTTTATAATGCAGATTGACTATTGACAAGCCTGCTTTGATGTGGTATAATTTTTACATAAAAATCCACCTGAAAAGGAGCGTGCTGTTATGAGCGAAATCAAGTGCCCTCACTGCGGGACAGCGTTTACGATTGATGAAAACGACTATGCCAAATTGATCGCGCAGGTCAGAACCGCAGAATTCGAGAAGGAAATCCATGAGAAATTACAGGCGGAATCGGATAAGCAGAAAGCCTCCTATGACCTTGACAAGCAGGACATCCGAATGAAGCACCAGACGGATATTGCCGAAAAGGACAAGCTGATCGGACAGCTGAAATCGCAGCTTGAGAAAGCGGAGGCGGAAAAGCAGCTTGCAGTAACCAAGGCGGTTTCTGAAAAGGAGACGGAGATCACAGAGCTGAAATCGCAGATCAGCGGCAAGGAAACGGAAAAGCAGCTTGCGATTTCGCAGCTTGCACAGAAAAAGGACAGCGAGCTTTCCGTGCAGAAGGCGGAGATCGTGAAGCTGAATTCTGCCATCGAGCTGAAGGAACAGGAATGGCGGATCAATGAGCAGAACCTGAAAAACAGCTATGAGGAACGGCTCAAAATGATGGACGAGCAGATCGAGAAATACAAGGACTTCAAGCAGCGGCTCTCCACAAAAATGGTAGGCGAAACGCTGGAGCAGCATTGCAGCATCCAGTTCAACCAGTTCAGAATGACGGCTTTTCCGAACGCTTACTTTGAAAAGGACAACGATGCCTCCTCGGGCAGCAAGGGCGACTTCATATACCGCGATTATTCCGACGACGGCACGGAGTACATTTCCATCATGTTTGAGATGAAAAACGAGTCGGATACCACTGCCTCCAAGCATCGGAATGAGGATTTCTTCAAGGAGCTGGATAAGGACAGAAATGAGAAGAAGTGTGAGTATGCGGTTCTTGTCTCCATGCTGGAGGCGGAGAGCGACCTGTACAACGGCGGCATCGTGGATGTGTCCTATAGATACCCCAAAATGTACGTAATCCGGCCGCAGTTCTTCATTCCGCTGATTACGCTCCTTCGGAATGCGGCGCTGAATTCGCTCGAATACAGAAGGCAGCTGATGATCGTCCAGAACCAGCAGGCGGATCTGACGACCTTTGAGGGCAACATCGAAGCCTTTAAAAACAGCTTTATGAAAACCTATGATAATGCCACGAAAAAGCATCAGGAAGCGATTGACGGAATCGATAAAGCCATTTCGCAGCTGCAAAAAATCAAGGAAGCACTCCAGACGTCTGACAAGCATCTGAATGCTGCCAACAATAAGCTTACGGCAGATCTGACGATCAAGCGCCTTACCAAAAACGCGGATACTGTATTTGACAAATTGATGGAGATCAAAAAGGACAACAATTCTTAAGGCAATACCGCACAAAGGACAGTGCGTCAGATGTGCCACAGATTTTTCGGAGCTTTGCATAAGCGACTGCCCGCGCTCGCAGGCTCGCTGGGCATCT
>ONEQ01000139.1 GCA_900316885.1 uncultured Eubacteriales bacterium
CGTTGTGGTCGGGCGGGTTGTCCGGCGCGTGGTGGAGGTCGTTGTAGTAGTTGTAGTTGTTGTTGTGGTGGTGGTCGTGGTGGTCGTGGTAGTCGTGGTGGTCGTAGTCGTTGTTGTGGTAGCTTCCGTCGTGGGCACCGTCTCTACGGCTGTGATGCGGATCCATCCGTCGGAAGCCTCAAAGTCCCCGTCCGCAATGAAATCCGTGCGGTCGTCATTGTACGCATTTCTCGCGATGCAGACAGCCGGACGGTCGGCATTGCCGACATACAGGAACTGGATGGGGAATTCATCCCCCGGTCTGACATCGCGGGGCACCTCCATCATCAGGACAGCCAATCCGTCATTGGTTATGAGCTCCTCGGAGGCGAAGGCAAACCATGCCATCGGCATATCATTGATCCTGCCTGCGCAGCTTTGCACCCTGAAAAAGTGCGGTGATTCCTGAATCCAGGATTGCTTGTAGACATAGGGGCTGTTGCTTTTCCCGAGCTCACTCCAGGACAGCACCCGGAAATTCAGCGGGCTTGCAATACCGAATTCCAGAGCGTTGATACCGGGATTCGGGGACAGCTTCACCAGGATGGGCACCTCGTAGTTGTCTGCGGCAAGATCCTCCTCGGTGATACTCAGCTTCTCAATGGCGATGCCGACCTCCAGGTCGCTTTCATCAAACGAGTAGTATGTGCCGCTGTCCTGCGATACTGCGGCAACCGATGCCGGCTCCCGGAGCGGCAGGGCACCGTTCGGCAGGCACAAAAAGCCCATACACAGGGCTGTCAGACCTGCCGTGATTTTCTGAAGACGTTTCATATCATCATCCTTTCTGTTTTCTCATGCACACCATATGCAATACTATTAGTATAGCACATCTTGCTTAAAATTGCAATACCATGTTTAAACAAATCTGTGAATATTCTGTAACCTGAAAAACGCCCCCTCCGCATGAGCCGGAGGGGGACGGGATTATGCTGTTGTATCGTTGTGCTGGTCGTTGATGTCCGCGATGATGCTGGAGCTGCGCATGATGAGCTGTCCGCTGCGGGAGCCCGCCTCATGCGGCTTTGCCGCCATGATGTAGGCTTTCAGCTCGGTGTGGTCGAGCGTGACATTGCCCGAACCCTTGGCATCGCCCAGACCCGTGATCTCGCCGCCCTCGGCATTGACCTCGATGCGGCAGTTCGTGACGGTCACATCGACCTCGCCGCCGATGGTACCGATGCACGCGCCGAAATTCGTCCGCACGAAGAAATCCAGCTTCGCATCCGAGATCTCCAGGGAACCGGTGCCCTTGTTCAGCACGCCGATGCCGATGACCTTGCTGCCGCCGCCGGAGAAATTCACATCCGCGCTGCACTTGACCTGTGTCTCGCCCGTGAGCGAGCCCATGCCGACGCTGCTGATGCCGTTGATCTCGATGTCGAGCTTGCAGCCGTCATTGGCGTAGATCAGCGCATTGCCCTCGTTGCAGCCGATGCCGACCGCGTTCGGGGATGCCACGGAAACGTGAATATCGCCGCTTTCCAGACAGATCTCCGAATCGTCCGGATTCGAGCCGCCGCCGATGCCGATACCGCGGTCGGCGTTGCAGATGAGCTCCACGCGCCCCTCGGATTCGAGCGTGATATTGCCGTAGCTGTGATCGCAGTCGCCGCCGATGCACCAGCCGAATTTGGAATGGCTGTCAATTTTGAGGTCGCCCTTGCCCATGAGATGGAAGAACGCACCCTCCGGCACGCGGATGCCCATGCAGCCCAGCTCGTTCTGTCCCTCGGCAATGAGGGTGAGCTGTGCGTAGCTGCCCAGGCTGATGCAGGGCTTTTCCTGCGAGGTGATGTTCACATCCCGGATTGTCAGCTCACAGCTATGGTTGTCCATGACCGCGATGTGCATGGGCACCTGCCGCTGGCTGTCACCGATGATCGTGAGCTGGTGGCGGTAGATGTGGATATCCGTGTATTTCTGGAGTGCCAGCTCCAGCAGGTTCAGCTCCTTGTCGTTGTGGGCGTTGTAGACCTTCTTCTGGCAGGTCGCCGCTTCGAGGTTCGTGTTGATGATGACATCGCGCACCTCTTCGGAGATTTCCTCCAGCAGGTACGGCGTCGGACGCGCCGTGTAGAAGCCCTGGAACAGATCCACGCCCATGCGGATGAGCGTTTTCAGGTCTGCCTCCTCCTCGACACCCTCGGCAAGCACGGTGATCTGGTTGTCATGCGCATAGTCGATGATGCCGGCGACGAGCTGCTGCTTCTTGGTATTCTTGCAGATGCCGTCGATGAGCGCCCGGTCGATCTTGACGTAGTTGGGCATATTCACGAGCAGAGTGGAGGTATTGGCGTAGCCGCTGCCGTAATCATCGATGGCAAGCCGCGCCCCGACCTCCTTGCAGCGCTGGCGCAGGAGGATAAGCATCTCCTCGGAGCCCTCGGACTGCTCGGTGATCTCAAAGACCGTGCGCCCAAACAGCTCCTGGTAGGTGACCAGCAGCTCGTTCCAGTCGCTTTCGAGCAGGAGATTCGTGGGGATGCAGTTGATGAACAGCGATCTGCCGGAGAAATTGGACTGGTGCTTCGACAGGAACTGCATCAGATTGAAGATCGTCGCACGCTCCACATCGTAGAGCCGGTTGTAGCGTTCGGCAAGCTGCAAAAGCTGCTCCGGGAGAAAATGCTCGGAGCGCATGAGCGCCTCGTAGCCGATGATCTCGCCGTTGTGCGCATCCACGATCGGCTGGAAGTGGTAGCTCAGGAGATTGCCGTTGATGATCGCATTGAAGCGCTGCTCGTCGCGGTATTCGTCCTTCTTGCGCTCGAAGTCCTCGAGGGAGAAGCGCTTGATAGCATTGCGCGAATCGTGCTGCGTCTCAAAGAGCGCAAATTCCGCATAGGACAGCAGTCCGCGCATGGTGTCGCTCTCCTCGGGATAGAGGGCAAGTCCGGCGTGGAGATCGAGGCTGTGTGCCTGCTCGGTCTGGATCGCCTGCCCGAAATTGTCGGAGATGATGCACTCGCTGACAGCGCCGCGCATCTGCTGGAGCTGGAGCCGCACGCTCTGCTCGTCCATATCGAGGAAGCAGACATAGAAGTCCTGGAAACCCTTGACGCCGAACAAAATCTGTTCGCCCGCGAACCGTCCCAGCACCTCGGCAACGGATGCCATGCAGTAGTTGCTCGAACCGGAGACGGAGAAGTCCGCAACCTTGTCCAGCCCGGAGACATGCAGTGCCGCGAGCCACATCCTGCGGCAGCCGGACATGCGGCGCTGCACGATGCGCGAGAAGGCAGACAGGCGCGGCAGGCTTGTGATCTCGTCGAAATCAGCCTGATCGACGTTCTGCTGGGAAGCGCGGCGTGTGATCTCCTCGACGAAGCCCAGCTCTTCGTCCGCACGGCGGGTCAGGTGGAGCTTGAGGAAGCGCTTCTCGGAGCCGGAGCGCGTGAGGTAGAGATTCTGCTCCCCCTCGACGGGCTCCTCCATGAGCTTGGCAAGGAGTGTGTGGTATTCCTCGCGGGAGAGGGACTTGGGAACATTCAGGATACGCTGTGCATTGTCATCGAAGAACACGGTCTGCACGGAATCCTTGAAGGTGAACACGCCGATATTATGAAACAGCCCCGCAAACAGCTTCCAATCGTCGGAGAGCAGGACATGATTTTGCCGTGTAAAGCGAAAGATTCCCATAGTATCGCCCTTTCTATGAATTGGATGTGAAAATCGTCCAAAATTTACTCTATCTTCTATTATACTGTATTTTACGGTGTTTTGTCAAGACTTTCCGGAAATGTCATGTACGTTCCCGATACGCCCGCAAATGGGGTATTAATGAAAATTGTATGATTTTGAAAAAAATATTTCTTCAAAAGTGTTGAAATTTTCATTTAGATGTGGTATAATACTTATATCTAAGGAACGCCGGTTCCCTGACCGCAGCAGGCGGCAAATTCATTCCTGCGGAGAAAAGAGGCAAACTATGAACTGGAAGATCATTGCAATCATCGCTGCAACCGCGATCGCAACCGCTGCTGCTGTTGTTTTCATTCTGCAGAAGCAGAGCTGCAAGCGCAAGATGCGCTTTGACAGCACCGAGTTTGACGATGATGATTTTATGGATGATATTGCCTGCGCAGAGCAGTGCAATTTCATGGACGACAGCGTAGACCTGGAGGACAAGGCAGAGGAGGTTGCCGACAAGGCAAAGGATACTGCGGAGGATCTCGCAGACAAGGTTGAGGATGCAGTCGAGAAGGCTGCCGATGCCGTTGAGGAAGCCATCGACGACGTGAAGGATACCTTCAAGAAGTAAGAAATCAGAAACGCCCGGTATGCGGTATACCGGGCGTTTTTCCTATTCTGATTCAGAATCCTCACCGAGGACAGCGGCATCCGGGTCGCCGTCATGGTAGGCGGAATCGATGTCCAGATACTCCTCCAGCGTGATGTCCTGGTCGTGGATGATCCGTGCGTGCTCCTTGCCGACGTAGCGGATGTGCCAGGATTCGTAGTTGTAGCCGGTGATCTTCTCCTTCCCCTTGGGGTAGCGGATGATGAAGCCGTACTCGTAGCAGTGCGCCGCGAGCCATTTTCCCTCGTCCGTCTCACCGAACGCTTCGTTCTTGGTATTGCAGTCGATGGTGTAGCCGGTCTGGTGCTCGGAATGACCCGGACGCGCCGACCAGGTATCGGCATACGATTTATTGTAGCCGCGCACCATGCTGTTGTAGCAGGTCTCCTGGAACTTGTAATCACGGTAGCCGGAGCCCTCGTAGATGTTGAGCCCTTCTTCGGCAGCA
Source organism: uncultured Eubacteriales bacterium (assembly GCA_900316885.1). GTDB lineage: Bacteria > Bacillota > Clostridia > Oscillospirales > Ruminococcaceae > UBA3855. The sequence goes on from ONEQ01000139.1 coordinate 4,791, forward strand.
TCCGCCATCAGCAGATCGAATGCCTCCTTGGTGACCGGGAGCAGACCGGGGTCATAATCGGGCGGCAGGCTGTAGGTCTTGTTGGCGACGAGGATGCCGTCCACGTAGGTACACCCTGCGATGGTCACAAGCTCACGGACGGTGACGGGAATTTCGAGCGCCTCGTCCTCGTAGTTGGCAATCACGGTGCAGGTGCCCTTCTGGAGCCCGGTGACGGTGCCGTCCGGCTCCACATCGACGATATTGGCATCGTCGGTAGTCCAGGTAATCTGATCGGCGGTCACGTTATTGGAGAGGATCAGCGGGATCTTCTTGCTGTGATTGATGCGGAGATACAGATAGGGCTGCTTGACGTGGATGGTACCGCCCTCGGAGGAGCGCTTGGTCGGCGGGGGAAGTGTCTCCTTCTGGGTGGAGGGATTTGTCACCACGGGGAAGGATTCGGTTGTTTCCTCGAGTACCGGAACTATATCGCCCGGCGGTGCCTCGGCGGGAAGCACCTTCGGATGTACGGTGTTCAGGACAATTTTGACAACGGCAAAGATCAGGACACCAATGAGCAGGATCAGCAGCATCATATAGCGTCTGCGCCGTGCGCCGCGTTTCCGGATTTCAGCATAAGTCATAGAATGCCTCTTTTCATTCCAGCCGGCAAGCCCGGCGGTTGCAATAAACTCACTTCTGTTTATTATACCACAAAAAAAGTGATTTGTCACCCCATTTTCACGATTTTTCATCGACAAATTCTGGCAGTTCCAATTTGACGGCGCAGCAAGCTATCGTATTTGTTCATTTCTACAAATCGAAAAATCCATGCCAATATTTTTCTTTCCCGGTTGTTATAGGAAGTGAAAGGTGCCAGGCAACGGCACCGCTCAAGCAGCACACGTCATCCATGAGAGGGCTGTGATAGGAGAGAGCTTACCGGATCTGCACTCCCGGGAGCTCCCCGGCAGTTGGATGATCCATAAGAAGGTGTGATTGGCAGAAGTGAGCGAAGCGGCGGAGAAATGCCGTAAACCGGTGTCCTTCGTTTCGCTTGGGCTTCTGACCCCACGCGACCCTTTCGCCTGACCCGAACAGTTTGTTCATTTTCCTTTCTGCGTCCCCCCTTGCTCTGCGGCAAGGGGGGTTATGCGTTATGGGGGCTGCGCCCTGCCACCCGGTTCAGGGGGCTCCCCCTGATACCCCCTTTTCGCGGCATGGCTTTTGGTGTGGGGGCTTTGCCCCCAGCCCGGTCTGTTCAGGGGGATAAGCCCCTGTGCCCCCAGGGGAGGGGGGCATTTCGCTGCCCCCCTCCCCACTCCCCCTTCGAGCAAGGGGGTTCCCCCTTGCATTCTCCTTCATGTCGCGGAATACGAACGTCTTATCGGTTCTATGGGCAATTTAGACTGTTAGGCACCTTCACAATGAACAGGAAAATTTCCCGGCTAAGGGAGAAACACGGAGGTTCCTCGCTTGGGAAATACTACTTAAAAGGGCGGGGTACGAAATGCATTGCAGCGACAGGCGCACCTGTCACCCACCCCTGTTAATCTGCATCTCAGCGAAAAGGAGCTGGGTCTG
>ONEQ01000050.1 GCA_900316885.1 uncultured Eubacteriales bacterium
CAGTCCTCACCTCCGTTCCCGTGTGTCTGCTGCTCAAATACCTCTCTGTAGATCGCAGAGCGCTCCAGCAGCTCGTCATGTGTCCCGACATCAGCGATTGTGCCGTTTTCCATGACAATAATCATATCCGCATCCTGTACAGATGCGATACGCTGTGCAATGATGATCTTGGTGGTTTCCGGGATAAACTCGCGGAAGCCCTGGCGGATGAGTGCATCGGTCTTGGTATCGACTGCACTCGTGGAATCATCAAGAATCAGGATCTTCGGCTTTTTCAGGAGCGCACGCGCAATGCACAGACGCTGCTTCTGACCGCCGGATACGTTCGTACCACCCTGCTCGATGTAGGTCTGGTAGCCGTCCGGGAATCGCCCGATGAACTCCTCTGCCTGTGCCAGCTTACAAGCATGGGCAAGCTCCTCATCGGTTGCATGTTCATTGCCCCAGCGGAGGTTCTCGGCAATCGTTCCGGAGAACAGCTCGTTCTTCTGGAGCACCATGGCAACAGAATCGCGGAGCGTTTCGAGATCATACTCGCGCACATCCCTGCCGCCGACCTTAAGAGAGCCCTCCGTCACATCATACAGACGCGGGATGAGCTGCACGAGCGTGGATTTGCTCGAACCGGTACCGCCGATGATGCCGACGGTTGCGCCGGTCGGGATATGCAGGTCGATATTTGCCAGCGCCGGTCGCTGTGCCTCAGCGAAATACTTGAAGCTCACACCGTTGAAATCGATGCTGCCGTCCTTGACGGACATCACAGGATTTTCCGGATTGGAGAGCGTCGGCACTTCGGTCAGCACTTCATCAATACGCTTGAGAGATTCAGCGGACATGGTGACCATGACGTAGATCATGGACAGGAACATCAGCGCCATCAGGATCTGCACGCCGTAGGTAATCATGGCGGAGACCTGACCAATATCCACGGTCTTGTCAACGATCGCCATTTTTGCACCGATCGTCAGGATGAATACCATGTCAAAGTACATGCAAAAGCTCATCAGCGGCTGGTTGAGGGCGACAATGCGCTCTGCCTTTGTGAAGTCATCACGGATGTCATTGTTCGCCTTGCCGAATTTCTTCTTTTCGTACTCCTCACGCGAGAACGCCTTGACGACGCGCATACCGCGGACATTCTCCTCGATGGATTCGTTCAGACGGTCATATTTTTTGAAGACCGAACGGAAAGCAGGCATAGCGAACTTGCCGATCATGATCAGACCGAATGCCAGCACCGGGATCACGACAACAAACGCCATCGCCAGGAACCCGCCCATCTTGAATGCTGCGATCGTGGAGAGCACGAACATCAGCGGCGAGCGAAGTCCCATGCGGATAATCATCATGAACGCCATCTGGATGTTGTTGACATCGGTCGTCATGCGCGTCACAAGGGAAGAGGACGAGAATTTGTCGATATTATGGAAGGAATAGGTCTGTACACGCTCGAACAGATCGTGTCGGATATTCTTGGAAAGACCCGTTGCCGCCTTGGAGCAGGTAAAGCCCGCCGCCGCGCCGCAGCCCAGTGAGCAGAGCGCCATGACTACCAGAATCAGTCCCAGCATGACGATCCGGTTCATGGGAGCGCTGCTGTTGACAAGATTGATGAGATCGGCGGTTTTGGTCGGAATCAGAGTTTCCAGCACCGCTTCACCGAAGATAAAGACAAGGGTCAGAATCGAAGCCGTCTTGTATTCGCGGATACAGGACAGCAGCCGTTTCAACATAAGCATCTTCCTTTCTGTATTGCTTCTTTCATTTACCGATACTCTATTATTGTACCCCAATTTGGATAATTTGTCAAGTAATATATGCTTTTGTTGTGCAGATTTCACAAGCCTGTCACCATTCCAACGCTTTCTCCTTCTGCCTGTAATATAAAATACACCCAATGCTTCCGGCAGCGCACATTCCCTCCGTAACAGGAAAGGCAAGCCATACGCCGTTGACCTTGAAGATAAACGCCAGAATGATCGCAGCCGGTACGATCACGAACAGACCGCGGAGCAGCGACAGGACATTTGCCGGGGTGACATGCTCCCGGCAGGAGAGATAGACAGCCGTTACAATATTTAGTCCTGCACCCAATGCGCCGATGAAATAGATCCGCATTCCTTTCACGGCAAGTGCCTGCAAAGCGGGGTCCTGTTCGCTGTTGAATACGGATGCGACCGGATCTGCCAGCAGGGAAATGCCAGTATACATCATGGTGAACAGGATGCACACCGAGCCGATGCCGTACCACAGCAGGCGACGTGCCGAGGAACTGTCATCCTGTCCGTGACTGCGGGAGATCAGAGGCTGCATGCCCTGTGATACGCCCGTAAATACAGAGATCACCACGAGTGCGATGTTTGCAATGATGCCGTAAGCCGCAACGCCGGTATTGCCCGCAAAGCGCTGCATCAGCAGGTTGAACACGAAAATGACCACACCGTTGGAAAGCTCAGCGATGAGCGCCGAGCCGCCGGTGGTCATGATAAAACTACATTCTCTCGACGAAAATTCCGTCCGATAGAGATGGAAGGTATTCCGACCGCTGAGCAGATGCGGCAAAGTCACGCAGATGCTGATGACAGGGGAGAGGCAGGTAGCGAATGCCGCACCAAACATCCCCCACCGCAGAATAAAGATCATCACCCAGTCAAGCAGGATATTGGCAAAGCTTCCGGTGAGCATCGCTGTCATGGCGAGCTTTGGAGCGCCGTCATTGCGCAGAAAGCTCAGCAGAATGTGATTGGCGGTGAACAGTGGCGCACAGAGCATCACGGTACGCAGATAGACGGTTGTCATATCGAGAATTTCGGCATTTGCACCAAGGAGCGCGGCAATTTCGCGTGCCCGTGTGAGTCCGAGGAGCATGATGAGCCCCGCAAAGCCGCCCGCGATGCGCATGGTGCGCGTGAACACCTGACAGGCTTCCCCGTATTCACCGCAGCTTTTGCGGAGCATGAACCGCGCACCGCCTCCCATGCCGAGCATCAGGGCGAGTCCGTTGATGATGCTGAAAATCGGCAGCGCAATATTCAGGGCGGCAAGTCCGTCTGCGCCGAGCCAGCGTGCAATAAAAAAAGTGTCCGCAAGTATGTAGCAGGAAAGCCCCACCATCCCCAGTACCTGCAAGGTCACATAGCGATTGTATTCCTTGAATAATGCGTTCATAGTCCCCCTATCATCCCCCTTGAAAACAAAGCACCGCCATTCCCGCCCGCAAATGACCTATGGGCAGGAATGACGGTCTGCTCATCCCATCCGGTGACGGGATGTTCCGAAGCAATACAATTTTAAGAAACGAGAACCGGATACTGTGCCAGTACCTGGATGCCCTTGCCGTTCAGTGCCTTTGCAGCAGCCTCAACATCGTCTGCATTCATCTCCTTGTCGGTGATGCATACGGTCTCGCCGTCCTGTGCAGAGATGCTTGCCAGATTACCGAAGACAGCGTTCAGTGCTGCAGCATCCTCGCCGCTGACACGGAAGTAGCGCTTTGCCGTAAAGGCGGCAAAATCCTCGATGAAATCCGTGGAATTGACATTTTCCCAGGTCTGCGCAGGGATCGTGTGGTCAAGCTGAACCTCCTCGATCATATCGCCCAGAACAGCACTTGCTGTCGGGAACTTGCCGGCGCCGCGGCCATAGAACATAGCCTTGCTGATGCCGTCGCCGCGAACCATCACAGCATTGTAGACGCCGTTGACCTGAGACAGGAGATTGTCCTCCTCAACGACCATCGGCATAACGGTCGGCAGGATCTTGCCGTTTTCCAGGCGCTGTACTCTTGCAATGAGCTTGATGGTGTAGCCGAGCTCACTGGAGCGCTCCACATCCTTGAGCTCTACCTCACGGATACCCTGTGTATGAACGGACTCCGGATACACATGCTTGCCGAATGCGAGGGAGGAGAGGATACAGATCTTGCGGCATGCATCGTGACCCTCTACGTCAGCGGTCGGATCCTTCTCCGCATAGCCCTTCTCCTGTGCGAGGGCAAGCGCGGTGGAGAAGTCCATATTCTCCTTAATCATCTTATTCAGAATGAAATTGGTTGTACCGTTCAGGATGCCTGCAATGGCAGTGAAATCATTGGCAGCCAGACACTTGTGCAGCGGACGGATGATCGGGATTGCACCGCCGACGGAAGCCTCGAAGAAGAAGTTGACATTATGCTCCTTCGCGGTTTTGAGCAGAATATCACCCTTGGCAGCAACGAGCTCCTTGTTGGAGGTTGCCACGCTCTTGCCTGCCTCCAGACAAGCCTTGACAAAGGTGAAAGCCGGCTCCGTGCCGCCCATGCACTCCGCAACGACCTTGACATCCGGGTCAGCCAGGATCACATCCAGCGACTTGACAACCTTATTGCCATAGGGTCTGTCCGGAAAATCACGCAGATCCAGGATATAACCCATTTCAAGCTCCTGACCGCAGCGCTTTTCAATCAGCGCCTTGTTCTTTTCAAACAATTCCACTACACCGGAGCCAACGACTCCGCAGCCGAGAACGGCAAATTTTACCATGTCCATTTCCTCCAAATTCTGTGCATTATTCTCCCGACAGGATTTTAACGCTCACAACGCCGTCTACACCGGAGAGCCTTTCCTCCAGCTCATGCGGTGTCTGCACCTCACCGGTGAGACGGACAGAGAACGTCACACCTGCAACCCCGTCGATGGGGATGTTCTGATTCACGGTGAGAATATTCGCATCCGACGCATACAGTGCGGAGAGCACGCTTGAAAGCACGCCAGCCTCGTCACGGAGCGTCAGATGCAGGTTGATAATGCGCTGTGTGAGCTTATCCTCATAGGAGAACACGCAGTCTTTATACTTATAGTAGGCGCTTCTGGAAATACCGACACGCTTACAGGCAGCCGCAGAGCTTTTCTCTTCGCGGAATGCCAGCAAACGCTTGACCTCAAGCACCTTGCTGATGACATCCGGCAGCACGGACGCATCGACCACAATGAGCTGTGAACGCTGTTCCATACAGTTCCTCCCGAAATCATGCGTATTTCGGACACCCGTTGAGAGCGTCCGCGTACAACATACAATTGTACTCACATACTATACTATACCATGTTTTCGGTTGTTTGTCAAGCCTTTTTCGATTTTTTACGATAAAATGTCAGTAAAAAGCAGGGCTGTGCGGATTGCGCCGCGCAGCCCTGCATGCATTATGACTCAAAAAAACCAAAATGTTCCATTGCGTTGTAGATCCCGTCATGCCGCAGATCATCCGTGACATAATCCGCATGCGGAATCAGCAGCTCACCGTTTCCCATGGCAATCCCGGTGCCGGCACCCTCAAACATCGGCAGATCATTCAGGCTGTCCCCGATGGCAAAAGCCTGGGATCTGTCCATGCCATAGGCTTTGAGGACAAATTCCATGCCGGTCCGCTTGGAGCAGCCGATCGGCGCCATCTCCCCGAAGCCCCAGCCGCGGTCGATGTAGTCAAAATACGGCGCAATCCCGGCTTTGAACGCATCCAGATTGCTTTGCTCGTCATAGGCAATGACAAACTTGTCAAAGCTGAAATCCGGGTCATCCACGCTGCGCCAGACATTTTTCTCCTGCATCCGGAATGTGTCGCGGATCTCGCGGATAAACGGCAGATCGCGCGTGGCAGGGTCAAAGAAGAACGCATCCCGGCGCTCGAACAGGGGAGCGCAGTCCGTATCGCGAATGAGCTGCACCATTTCCCGGCAGACATCAACCGGAATGGTGTGATAGAACAGCTCCTTGCCGCCGGCTTCGACATAGGTGCCGCAGCCGCAGATATAGCCGTCAAAACCGAGCACGCGCACATCGGCATCCACATTGATGACGGGTCTGCCGGTGTTGACATAGAGCAGATGCCCCGCCTCGCGTGCGAGCTTCAGCGCTTTTACGGTGCTTTCCGGGACGAAATGAGAGGGATTATCTTCCATGAGTGTCCCATCAATATCAAAAAACAGGATTTTGCGCATTATGCCATTTCCTTGAACAGCGAAACGAGCTCCAGCGCACCCATTGCGCAGTCGTAGCCCTTGTTGCCCGCCTTGGTACCGGCACGCTCGATTGCTTGCTCGATGGTATCCGTGGTCAGTACGCCGAACATGACAGGGATCTCCGTCTCCAGCGAAACGGATGCAATGCCCTTGGAAACCTCGGCGCAGACATAATCATAGTGGGATGTAGATCCGCGGATGACCGCGCCGACGCAGATCACTGCGTCATATTTGCCGGATTTCGCAAGCTTTTTGGCAGCCAGCGGAATCTCGAATGCACCCGGCACCCATGCAAGCGCGATATCGTCATCATTGACGCCATGACGGCGCAGGCAGTCCTCCGCACCGCCGACCAGCTTGCTCACGATGAATTCATTGAAACGGGATGCAACAATTGCAATGCGCAGTCCCTTGCCTTCGTATTGTCCTTCTAACAGCTTCATTTCTGGATTTCCTTTCTTATACATTATTGAGAAGATGCCCCATTTTCTCCTTCTTGGTCTGGAGATAGAGCAGATCCTCCTTGCGTGCGGGAATCTCGATCGGTTCGCGTGAAACAATCGTGATGCCATAATCAGACAGATCTGTGATCTTGTCCGGATTGTTCGTCATGATCCGCAGCTCCCGAGCGCCCAGATCCTTGAGAATCTGTGCACCTTCGCTGTAATCGCGCAGATCGGGCGCAAAGCCGAGCTCGATGTTTGCTTCCACGGTATCCAGCCCTTTTTCTTGCAGATCATAGGCACGGATCTTGTTCAGAAGTCCGATGCCTCGCCCCTCCTGCCGCAGGTAGACCAGAACGCCTCGACCCTCGGATGCGATACGCTTCATTGCTTCGTCGAGCTGCTGACCGCAGTCGCAGCGGCACGAACCGAACACATCGCCTGTCAGGCACTCGGAATGGACACGGCAGAGCACCTGCTTGCCGTCTGCAACATTGCCCATGACAAGCGCAATATGCTCATGACCGGTAATCTGATTGCGGTAGCCGTAGATCTCAAATTCCCCGTATTTTGTCGGAAGATGTGCGGAGCTGACACGTTCCATGAACTTATCATTGAGCCGTCTGTACTGCTGAAGCTCCTTGATCGTGGTTATCACGAGCTTGTGCGCTTTAGCGAACTGCCGCAACTCCGTTGTGCGCATCATGGTGCCGTCCTCGCGCATGATCTCGCAGCACAGACCGCAGGGTTCTAGTCCTGCAAGCCGCATGAGATCGACAGTTGCCTCCGTGTGCCCCGCACGCTCCAGAACTCCGCCGGGCTTCGCCTCCAGCGGAAACATGTGTCCGGGACGTCGGAACTCTGACGGATTGGAGCTTTCCACGCATTTGCGTGCGGTAATACCGCGTTCCTCGGCAGAGATGCCGGTGGTGGTCGAAATATGGTCGATCGATTCGGTGAATGCGGTACAGTGGTTGTCGGTATTCTGCGCAACCATCTGGTGCAGACCAAGCTTGTCAATATATGCCTTGTTCATGGGCATACAGATCAGACCCTTGGCATAGCTTGCCATGAAGTTGACATTCTCCGTCGTGGCATACTGTGCTGCACAGATCAGGTCACCCTCATTCTCACGATCGGGATCATCGATCACAAGGATCAGCTTTCCTGCCTTGAGCGCATCAAGCGCCTGTGGGATGGTATTGTTTGTCATAGGTTCACTCCCTTATTTCTCTGCTTTGAGCTCTAATCTGCTGATCAGTGCGGTGATGGATTTGCCAAACGCTTCCCAGTCCTCCGTATTTTTCAGATTGGCAGCAAGCTCAGAGTTATCCTCGTTGTCAAACATGTACAGCTCGTCACACATCCGCCGGCAGATTTTCGGCGCATCATGAACGGGCTTGTTAAACGACCAGAAAATCCGTTTGGAAAAAGCCGTTTCCAGCTTTTTGACTGCCTGATGGTAGATCGTATCACACGATTGGCAGGACTCCGAATAGTCCATTCTATTTAATACGGCATCCACCAGACAGCAGGCTGTCCAGAATTCCACACAGATACGCTCCGGTACCGGAACGTGCTTCTCTTCGGCAGCATCATAGGCAGAATCAAATGCAATGTAGGCTCGCTTCAGAACAACAACCGCATCATCGGATCCGGCAAGTTCGCGAAGATAGACCTGTGCATCGGGATAATCAAATGGTGTAAACATGAAAAGCACCTCCTGCTGTTTTATATAAATCCATGCTCAGCCAGGAAATGCGGCGTAATGCCGCCGGCATCATCCTTTCCAAGCAGCTTTTCAGCATATTTGGCGAGAATATCACATTCAAGATTGACAATATCACCGGGTTTGCGGTGCAGAAGCGTCGTTTCCTCGCCGGTGTGGGGAATGACAGATACAGAAAAATCCTGCTTTGTGACCTTTGCAACCGTCAGGCTGATGCCGTCGATGGCAATGCTGCCTTTTTCGACTACATAGCGCAGCAGCTCCGGGCGTGCCATGATCTGCACCCATACCGCATTGTCCTCGCGTTTGAGGAACTTGACCTGTCCCGTGCCGTCGATGTGACCGGATACGATGTGTCCGCCGAATCTGCCGTTTGCCGCCATGGCGCGTTCCAGATTGACCTCCGATCCGGGTGTGAGGCTGCCGAGATTTGTACGCCGCATGGTTTCCGGCATGACATCCGCCGAAAAGCTTTCTGCATTAAAGCGGCAGACCGTCAGGCAGGTGCCGTTGACCGCAATGCTGTCACCGATGTGTACATCGGTCAGGATTTTCGATGCCGCAACGGTGAGCACACAGGATGCCGTGCCTGTCTGAATATGCCGGATTCTGCCCACTTCTTCAATGATACCAGTAAACATCAGTCATTCTCCTTGACGTCAAATTCCAGCAGGACATCATCCCCGAACCGCGTGAAAGTCGGGCAGGTCAGCCGATAGGCTTCACTGACCTCGTAGACGCCTAAGCCCCCGACCGCGGATTTTGCCGAAACGCCGCCGAACATCTTCGGCGCGATGTAGACCTGTACATGCTGTACAATCCCCGCACGGAGTGCCGCCTCATGAAGCGCCGCACCACCCTCCAGCAAGACGCTGTCGATGCCGAGTGAACCGAGCTTGCGCATGAGGGATTTGAGGTTTACGCGCCCGTCCGTGGAGATGATCTCCAGCACATGCACGCCGCATTTTTCGAGCTGCTCACGCTTGCGCTTATCTGGATTGCAGGCAGCGATATAGGTCGGAATATCCTTCGCTGTTGCGACGATTTTGCAGTCAATCGGGATCTGCAGATTGGAGTCGCAGATCACACGCGCCGGATTGCTGGGATTCTCAATCCGGCAGGTGAGCGTCGGATCATCCGCCAGCACGGTGCCAATACCGATCATGACAGCCGCACAGCGTTTGCGCGTTTCATGGACATGGCGGCGCGATTCCTCGCCGGTGATCCACCGGGAAAGACCGGCACGGGTCGCGGTTTTGCCGTCGGCAGTCATGGCGATCTTCATGACAACATACGGCGTTTTGGTTGTGATATAATGGAAGAAGATCGGATTGAGCGCGTCACACTCCTCCTTCAGAAATCCGCGCACGACCTCAATGCCAGCATCTTCCAGCTCCATGATCCCCTTGCCGGATACCAGCACATTCGGATCATCCGAGCCGATAAAGACCTTAGCGATGCCGGAGTCGATGATCGCGTCTGTGCAGGGCGGCTGCTTGCCCGAATGGCAGCACGGCTCGAGCGTGACATACATGACCGCACCGCGGGGATCTCCCTTGCAGTTGTTCAGCGCATTGCGTTCCGCATGAGCCTCGCCATAGCGTGCGTGGTATCCCTCACCGATGATTTCACCGTCTCTTGCGATGACCGCACCGACCAGGGGATTCGGGTTAACAAAGCCGACACCGAGCCTGGCAAGATCGATTGCACGGCGCATGAGTTCTGTATCCGTCATTTTATCATCCTCCATCTGCAAACAGAAACACCCCGGATATACTTCCGGGGTGTGATCCTGCGACATACAGGTATTCTTCTCCCATCCGGACTCTACCGTCGGTGCCGGAATCCCACCGGCTCAGCCGCACCATTGCGGCTCACGGACTTATGCGGATAACCACATTCACCGTCGGCTATGACTTTCACATACCCCGAAGAATTAACTTACTATTATTATACTACTTTTATTAAGGCATGTCAAGGGGTATTGACAATGATGCAGACAATCATTTATACTATTAATAGAAAGGGGTGCATCGCATGAAAACAAATCGTACACACATTCTGCTGCATTATCTGGTACTTCTGATCGGCAGCATCACTGCAGCCTTTGCACTGGAAAAGATCCTGATTCCTGCTACCATCATGGACGGTGGCATGGTTGGCATTTCCATGATTATCAGCCGGCTGTCGGGGTTGCCGCTCGGCATTCTCACAGTTCTGCTGAATATACCGATGGTCTGGATCGGCGGCAGAAAGCTGGAGAAATCCTTTTTCTTCCGTACCCTTGCTGCGATGCTGATGTTTTCTTTGTCTCTGGAGCTGTTCGGAAGTGCAGTTTTTGCAGATCTGACCGTGACAGCGGATAAGCTGCTCGCAACCGTATTCGGCGGAATGCTGCTGGGTCTGGGCGTGGGACTGGTACTCCTCAGCGGAGGATGCCTCGACGGAACCGAGGCAGTTGCCATTCTTGTCAGCAAACGGATGAATGTATCCGTCGGACAGGTTGTATTATTCTGTAATGTGGTGATCTATCTCACGGCAGGATTGCTGTTCAATCTCGACGCGGCGCTCTATTCAATGCTGACGTACATCATTGTCTCGAAGGTCGAGGACTTCGTGAATACGGGCATGCAGCAGGGAAAGGCGGTCATGATTATCACCGGGCAGGGTGATCAGATTGCACAGGATATTTATGATACACTCGGGCGAACCGTCACGCTGCTGGACGGGAGAGGGTTGATCTCCGGCGACAAGCAGGTACTGTATTGTGTGATAACGCGGATCGAGGTTTCCACCATGCGCAAAATCATTGAAAAAGACGACTATTCCGCATTTATGTCGGTTTCGGATGTTTCTGAGATCGTCGGAAAACATATTAAAAATAACGCACCGCTGCATAAACAGCTGCCGCCTCCTGCTCAAAATGTTGAAAAAAATATTTGAAATGCATAGATTCGACGTTTCAATATTGATAAAATTGTATAGGAAAACCAGTTGATTTGCAGGAAAATGGCTTGACAAAGCCATGTCAGAGTGGTATAATGATAACATCAAAATGTAAATGTGTTTTACATTGATAGGCAGCGGTCGATTTCCGTTCCTTACAGTATTGTAAGATTTTCGGAAAAGCCTTGACAAATGCGTCGGACCGTGTTATACTATTATCTGTACTACCACACATAATACACTAACCCGCAGCGCGGGAGGGAGGAATCTGATATGGCACAGGATAATCAGCAGGCAGCAGCGGCACCGCAGGCAGCGCCGGCAGCTCCGGCAGCAGCAAAGCCGGTGAAAAAGAAGAAGAAAAAGGGTTGGATCGCTGTAGTGATCGTCGTCGTGGTTCTGGCAGGCATCGGCGGAGGTATCGCAGCATGCAGCAAGGCACTTTCCAGCTCACTGCAGCAGATGAGCGCTGGCGCAATCGAGGTTGCAAAGGTAGAAAAGCGCAATATTGAGGATTATATCAGCGTTTCCGGTAAGGTCGAGAGTGAGAACATGGTCAAGATCACCAGCACCGTAACGGCAAAGGTCAAGAACGTGTTTGTCGAGATCGGCAGCGAGGTCAAGGAGGGCGACATCCTCTGC
>ONEQ01000048.1 GCA_900316885.1 uncultured Eubacteriales bacterium
AAATGACTTCTAAAGAATATGACCTTCTGCTTCTTCTTGCGGAAAACAAAAACAGAACTTTAAGCAAGGAATATCTGTTTAATAAAATATGGGGTGCGGACAGTGAATCCGAGCCGCAGACGCTTACCGTGCATATCAAATGGCTGCGTCAGAAGCTCGAACCCGACCCCGCCAAGCCCGTCCGCATCCTCACCGTATGGGGCAAGGGCTACCGGTGGGAGGGATAGCATGAAATCGTATGACAGACTGCTGGTTCTGATCCCGCTGCTGATGCTGCTGGTGATTGCCGTGACGGATGCCATGCTTTTGCAAAGCAGCGATCATGGGCGACAGTATCTTGTTGATGTGAACCGCATTGAGCAGGTGATCGCGCAGGGCGGAACGCCTTCGGCAGACGATTATCCTGCGGTGACAAGGATCTGCCCGTATGACGGGAGTGCTGATTTCTATTGTTCCGACAGCGAGTATCTGATCCGCGAATTCGGCGGTACGCTCTACCGGATTGAATATACCGATCAGACGGATGAACGACGGAATCTTGTTCTGACGTTGGATCTGCTGCTGGCAGGGATTCTGGCGGTCATCATGGGCGTGCTGATTTACATCCGGCAGCATATTCTAAAACAGTTTGCCAATCTGCGCGAGCTCCCCATGCAGCTTGCCAAGGGCAACCTCACGCAGTCGATCAAGGAAAGCAGCAGCCGGTATTTCGGCAAGTTCCTCTGGGGACTGGACATGCTCCGCGGGGAACTGGAACATTCCAAGGCAAGTGAGCTGGAGCGTGCGCGTAAGGAAAAGACCTTGCTGCTGTCCCTTTCGCATGACATCAAAACGCCCCTTGCTGCGATCAAGCTGTATTCCAAGGGACTGACCCGCGGATTATTTGATGCCGGAAAGCAGGCGGAGATTTATCAGAATATCAGCGACAAGGCAGATGAGATCGAAGCCCGCCTCAGTGAAATAGTTCACGCACTGAACAATGATTTCATGCAGTTTGATGTTACGATCTCTGATTTCTATTTATCGCATGTAATGAACAGAATACAGGCGTATTACAGCGACAAGCTTTCTGTGCTCGGAACAGCACTGGAGATGGGCGAATACCGCGACTGCATGCTTTCCGGCGATCCGGACAGGCTGGAGGAGGTCTTGCAGAACATCTTCGAGAATGCCATTAAATACGGCGACGGCAAGCGCATTACCGTCAGCTTTGCCGATGAGGAGGACTGCCGGCTGATTACCGTTGTGAACACCGGCTGCACCCTCCCGGAGGAGGAGCTGACGCATATTTTCGAGAGCTTCTGGCGCGGCTCCAACACCCGGAACAAGCAGGGAAGCGGACTGGGGCTGTATATCTGCTCCCGCCTGATGCAGGAAATGGGCGGCGATATTTTCGCGGAAACCGCTGACGGGGACATGAGGATCACAGTAGTTTGCAAAAAATGCGGATAAATCCTGCGGTAAGCCTGATTTTGCAGAACACTGTACAGGTAATTCTGTACAAAGAATTCAGCCTTTATTTGTGCAATATTCCTCCATAAAATGCCTTTTCCTATGCGTATCTATGACAGAAACGCAAACAAACAGGCTCACGCCGCGATGCATTAAAGGAGGAATCTATTATGAATACCAGACATACCAGAACAGCCGTTTCAGCAATGCTCATCACCTCGATACTGATGACACTGACCGGATGCGGCGCATCAAAGAATGCCACCGCTGATGCAAAAGCGCCCCAGCCCCTCAGGAAGCAAATGACTGAAGGCGTTGCCGGTGCCGTATACGAGGAAGCCTGCGATGCGGAGTACTGCGCACCGATCGAAATGCATACCGAATCCTATGCGCCCATTACGGAAAACGGCTTCAAGAAAACCGCAGCCGAGCCGCTTTCGACCTTCTCCGTGGATGTGGATACAGCCTCCTATTCCAATGTGCGCCGGATGCTTCGCAGCGGCACGGAGGTACCGTCCGATGCTGTGCGCATTGAGGAGATGATCAACTACTTCCACTACAGCTATCCGTCACCCACGGACGGTGCCCCGCTTTCCGTGACGACCGAAATGTATGACTGCCCGTGGAACACGGACAATCAGCTCTTCCTTGTGGGATTGCAGGCAGAGCAGATCGACATGACCGAGCGCAAGCCGATGAATCTGGTATTTCTCGTGGACGTCAGCGGATCGATGTACACCGCCGACAAGCTCCCGCTGGTGCAGAATGCGATCAATATGCTGGCACCTGAGCTGAATGAAAACGACCGCATCTCCATCGTGACCTATGCAGGCTATGAGACAGTCGTGCTGGAGGGATGCTCCGGTGCCGATCAGAACGCCATCACAGAGGCGATCAATTCGCTGCAGGCAGGCGGCTCCACAGCCGGTGAGGCCGGCATCCGCAAGGCATATGAAATCGCTGAGAAGAATTTCATCCCGGGCGGCAATAACCGCGTGATGCTCGCCACGGACGGAGATCTGAACGTCGGCATGTACACGCCGGAGGAGCTGAAACAGCTCGTGGAGGAAAAGCGCGACAGCGGCGTATTCCTCTCTGTGCTGGGCTTCGGCACCGGTAACATCAAGGACGACAACATGGAGACCCTTGCAGACAACGGCAACGGCGCGTATGCCTACATCGACTCCGAGCTGGAGGCACGCAAAGTGCTTGTGCAGGAAATGGGCGGCACGCTGTACACGGTCGCCAAGGACGTCAAGCTCCAGCTCGGCTTTGAGCCGGAGATGGTCGAGAGCTACCGTCTGATCGGCTACGAGAACCGTCTGCTGGCAAATGAGGATTTTGCGAATGATGCGGTCGATGCCGGTGAAATCGGTTCGGGGCATTCCGTGACGGCACTGTATGAGCTTGTGATGACGGATAAGGGAAAGGCGGAGATTTGGGATGAGGAGGTCTTTGAAGATCCGATGCTGACCGTCTCCATGCGTTACAAGGCGCCTGACGGCGATGAGAGCCAGCTTCGCGAATATCCGATTGCTGTCAAGGACTGCCGCACGGATCACATCGGCAAAAATCTCGCCTTCGCCGCAGCCGTGACGGAATTTGGCATGCTCGTCGGTGACCGTGAGCGCTACAATGCAAGCTACAATCAGATTCAGGAGCTCCTGTCCCAGACGGATATTCAGGACAGCTACCGTCAGGAGTTTGCGGAGCTGACAAAGTACGTCAAGTGAGTCGTATGATGCAAGAGCAGCATGTCAGAAGCAGTTCTGGCATGCTGCTTTTTGTTGTCTGCCTTGACAGCACTGTTCAGATATGCTATAATAAGAATGTTTTGAAGAGCCGGTGCATATACTGGTTTGAATCTGAATAGACGAGGTGTAGTTATGATCGAGATCAAAGCATACCGGGGACATATCCGCAACTGGGAGGCACTTTGCGAGGAGCTGGTACTCTCCAAAGCGCTGTCGCGTGAGGAACGCGAATACGCGATTCTTGTCAGATCCTACGAAAGATGGGGCAAGCAGATGGCTGACCATCTGTACGGCATGTTTGCTTTTGCACTCTATGATTCTGAAAAGGATGAGCTTTTCTGCCTGCGTGACCAGTTTGGCACCAAGCCGTTCTATTATTATCAGACCGCGGACGGCAGACTGCTTTACGGTACCATGATCCGCGATATTCTGGGGCAGGAGGGCTTTGTCAAGGAGCTGAACGCCGATATGCTGCAGATCTACATGACGCTGACCTATGTTGCCGGTGAGGACACCTTCTTCAAGGGCGTCAAGAAGCTCATGCCCGGCTGCTATCTGACCTTCAAGGACGGCAAGCTGGAGATCACGCGCTACTGGAAGCCGGAATTCCATCCGGACGAGAGCAAGACCCTCGACGAGTGGGCGGATGAGATCCACACGACCATGCAGCAGATGATGCGCGAGGTCAAGACCGAGGACGAAACGGCGGAATCCTTCCTGTCCGGCGGCGTGGATTCGTCCTATGTGCTGGCGATGAGCGATGCTAAGCGTGCGGATTCCTGCGGCTACGACGAGGAGCGCTTCGACGAGTCCCGCATTGCGGCAAAGACCGCGGAGCTGCTCGGCGTGGAGCATTCGGTTGCGAAGATCACCCCGGAGATGTTCTTCGACATCGTGCCCTACACTATGTACAACATGGAGCAGCCCCTCGGTGATGCATCTGCGATCGTGTTCACGCTCGGCTGCAATGCGACAGCACAGCATACCAAGCTCTGCTATTCCGGCGAGGGCGCGGACGAATTTTTCGGCGGCTATAATATGTACCGCAATGCCGAGCGCTACGGCGACAACCTCAAAACCTTCTATGTCGGCAATACCAACATCATGAAGGAGGACGAAAAACAGCGCATCCTCAAGTCCTACAACCCGGAGATCCTGCCGATCAACCTCGTCAAGTATATCTACGATGAGACCGAGGGACTCGATCCGCTGACGAAGATGTCCGATGTCGATATCCAGATCTGGCTGGAGGGTGATATTTACCTGAATGTCGATAAGATGAGCACCGCGGCAGGTCTGGAAATCCGCATGCCGCTGACTGACCGCCGCATCTTCGATATTGCCAGCCGCATGCCGTCCCGCTTCAAGGTTACAGAGGAGCAGAACAAGGTTGCATTCCGTACTGCAGCCGCCAAGGTACTGCCGGAGGAAATCGCCTTCCGCAAGAAGCTGGGCTTCATCGTGCCGGTGCGTATCTGGCTCGCTGACGAGCATTACAACGGTGAGGTGCGCCGCCTGTTTGCAAGCGATATTGCCGCGCAGTTCTTCAATGTCGATGAGATCCAGGCGATCTATCGGGAGTACATCGGTGGCAACTCCGATCTCTGGCGCAAGGTCTGGACGATCTACACCTTCCTTGTATGGTATGAGGAATACTTCGTCAAGAGAGCATAAGCTGATATTTTAACAGTCGATGGGGTGCAGGGAGCGCCCTGCAAAAAAAGAAAAGGGGTAATGAATATGCTGGAAACACTGAAGCAGGAAGTCTGTGCCGCCAATCTGGAGCTCGTCCGCCGGGGCGTTGTGATCTACACATGGGGTAATGTGAGCGGCATCGACCGGGAAAAGGGACTCGTTGTTATCAAGCCGTCCGGCGTCGATTACGACGGCATGTCGCCGGAGGATATGGTCGTGGTAGACCTGATGACAGGCGAAGCCGTCGAGGGAAAATGGAAGCCATCCTCCGACACCAAGACGCATCTGGAGCTCTATCGCCAGTTCCCGGAGCTGGGCGGCATCACGCATACGCACTCTGTCAATGCCGTTGCCTATGCACAGGCGGGGATCGATATTCCGGCTCTCGGCACTACGCACGCCGATTATTTCTACGGTCCGATTCCGTGTACCCGTGCGCTGACACAGCAGGAGGTTGAGGAGGACTATGAGCTCAACACCGGCAAGGTCATTGTCGAGACGATCCGCGAACGCGGCATCGAACCGCTGGCAGTTCCCGGCATTGTCGTGCGCAATCACGGACCGTTCACATGGGGCAAGGATGCAGCGGCATCCGTTTATCACGCGGTTGTCATGGATACCGTTGCGGAGATGGATCTCAAGACCTTGCTTCTGAATCCGTCGGCTGCCATGCCGCAGTACATCCTTGACAAGCATTACAACCGCAAGCATGGCAAGAACGCCTACTACGGGCAGAAGTGATACAACTAATCGTCGCCTTTCACAGTACTTTTGTATTGTGAAAGGCGATTTTTTATGTCCGATGAAAACGGAATCCTTTCCATTGTGTCAGTTTTATTGTTCATCCTGCACAATTACGATGCGTGAAATTTGTCCGCGTGTACAAATTTTCAGGAAAACAAGCTTTGTTGTATTTACAAATGAAAATTTGTATGGTATAATTGTACCAACATGTGAAATGTTACATACAACCGAAGAAAATGTACTGAAATACAGTCAGGAGGACGATATGAATAATTACAAATACTTGGAAATCGTAAGCTGGGTGAAGGATTATATCGTTCTGGAGGGACTCAAGCCCAATGACCGGTTCCTGACGGAGAAGCAGCTCTGTGCCATTCACGGTGTCAGCAGGCAGACTGTCCGGCAGGCGATGATGCGTCTGGAAAGCGAGAACATCATTTACCGTGTCCGCGGCAACGGCACCTTCATCAGCGAAGCTGCCACTGTGCATCCGGCACAGCCCGTCAAGAACAGTGTCGGGGTGATTTCGACCTACTTCAGTGATTATATCTTCCCGCATATCATGACCGGTATCGAAAGTGTGCTCGGTGATGCAGGCTACACCATGCAGCTGTCCATCACGCACAACCAGGTGCTTGAGGAAACGCAGGCGCTTGAGAGCATGCTGTCCTCCGGTGTGTGCGGACTGATCGTGGAGCCGTCCAAGAGTGCCCTCCCGAATCCGAATGTATCCCTTTACCGAAAGCTCCACGAAAGCGGTATCCCGCTGGTGTTCTTCAATGCAAAGTATCCGTGGGCAGATTATCCGTATGTTGCGATGGACGATCAGGTTGCAGGACGCAAGGTGACGGACTATCTGTTCCGCTGCGGACATGAGAGCATCGCCGGATTCTTCGCGCTCGATGACATTCAGGGACACCTGCGCTACAGCGGCTATATGGAAAGCTGTCTCGCACACAATGTCAAGGGTTCGGAGCGTAATGTATTCTGGTATGCGACCGCCGACCGGAGCAGCATCTTCCGGTTCGCCAAGGATAAAATTCTGACGCTGCTTTCCCAGACAACCGCAGCTGTCTGCTATAATGACAAGCTCGCCATTGAGCTGATGCAGTTCTGTAAGGAGAATGGTATCGCTGTTCCGGAGCAACTGTCCGTTGTCGGTATCGATGATTCACGTTATGCGTCGATTTGTGAGATCCCGCTGACGACGGTACGCCATCCGCACAGCCTGCTTGGTCAGGCAGCCGCGAAAAAGCTCATCAGCATGATTGATCATACCTGTACCGTTCCGGAGGATGAACTCTTTACACCGGAGCTAATCGTTCGCAGCTCCGTGGCAAAGCGCTGAGACGCGCTTGCATGGAAATAGGGGGTGAAGCACATGAAGCAGCCTTCTGCCGCAGATGAATTCAGTCATGTACAGCGCCCGGACAGCCGGAAGCTGGATACGCTCCTGCGCAGCGGATGTCTGGAGCATTGCCGCGAGGATTTTGACTCGATCCTTGCGGAGGTGCGGTTTCAGGAACTGGAATCTCTGTTCCTGCGGATCTATGTCTGTACGGATATTTACATCACAGCGCGGAGCTTTGCACGGGAGATCGGCATCAGTGATAACCGGTTCACGTCCGCCTTCGGCAATGCCGACGATCTCGGACGCCATCTGACGACAAGTGACGGCACTGCGGCGTATCTGTATACGATCTTTGAGCAGTGCATCCGCTGGCGGATCGAGCAGGCAAGGGACAAGGGCAGCTCTGCGATCCGCAATGCGGTCAGCTACATCGATTCCCATTACATGCAAAGTGAGCTGTCTCTCAACAGCGTGGCGCATGAGGTGGGGCTCAGCCCGACATATTTCAGCTCCTTATTTAAGAAGGAGACCGGCAAATGCTTCTCAGATTACCTGAATTCCGTTCGGATCGAGCAGGCAAAGCAGCTTTTGTGCTGCACGTCCAAGATGATCTACGAGATTGCTTTTGAGGTTGGTTTTCAGGATTATCGGTATTTCAGTCAGATCTTCAAGAAGTATACCGGGCAGACACCGCGGCAGTTTAAGCATGCCGCAAATGGGGAATAGTTTGAATTAGCCGTACATTTATACTGAAAATATTCCAGAAACCATAAAATATTAAACATTTATCCTAAAATACTGGGTATAAATGTACGCACATTTCGGGTATAATGTAATTACAAGTTCAGTACTAGTAAGTAAGTTTGCCAATCCAAAAACATTTTAATTATGGGAGGAATTTATCATGAACATCAAAAAGCTCTTTGCAGTCCTTTCGTCTACGGTACTCTGCGGCATGATGCTGGCAGGCTGCGCAGGCGGTGCAGGCGGCGGCACCAACCCGACCAATGCTCCGGCAGATCCCGGTACTGCTGAAACACCCGCTGCGAGCGTATCTGACGGGCTCATCAAGGTTGGTATCATCAACAATGATCCGAACGAGTCCGGCTATCGTACTGCAAATGACAAGGACCTCAAGGCAGCTTTCTCCAAGGAGAATGGCTATGATGCATCCTTCGCATACAGCCTGAAGAATGACGAGCAGATCACAGCTGCACAGAAGTTCATCCAGGATGAGGTAGATTATCTCCTGCTCTCCGCAGCTGATACCGCCGGCTGGGACGGCGTACTCAAGGATGCACAGAATGCCGGCGTCAAGGTTATCCTGTTCGACCGTACCATCGATGCTGACGAGAGTCTCTACGAGGCATCCATCGTTTCCGATATGGAAAAGGAGGGCGAGACCGCAGTTAACTGGCTGAAGGATCAGAATCTCGACAAGTATGAGGTCATCCACATCCAGGGCGTAATGGGTACCGCAGCGCAGAAGGGCCGCTCCGGCGCACTGACTGAGGCAGCTGCCGCTGATTCCGACAAGTGGAACATCGTAGCAGAGCAGACCGCTGAGTGGAACGCTGAGAAGGCACAGCAGATTGTACAGTCTGTCATTGATTCCGGCAAGACCTTCAATGTCATCTATGCAGAGAATGACGATATGGCTAAGGGTGCCGTTGCAGCGCTTGACAAGGCAAATATCTCCCACGGCGTTGGCAAGGATGTCATCGTAATGGGCTTTGACTGCAACAAGTGGGCGCTCGAGGAGCTCCTGAACCAGAACTGGAATTATGACGGTCAGTGCAACCCGTTCCAGTCTGAGTACATCAGAGAAGTCATCGACAAGCTGCAGAAGGGTGAGGCACTCGATCAGAAGACCATCATCATGAACGAGAAGGGCTTCGATGCAAAGACCATCACGCAGGAGGATGTTGACAATTACGGTATCTGATGACAGAAACAGCGTAATTTCAATGTGAATATGTAAGAAGTGCGGCGAGGCATATGGGGAAATGCTCTTATGTCCCCCGCACTTTCTTTATGCCAATTCTGTTAGGAGGGATACAAATGCGTGACGGCGCAGTGCTGGAAATGCACGGTATCTATAAGACATTCCCGGGTGTCAAAGCGCTACAGAACGTGGATTTCACGCTCCGCAGGAGCGAGATCCATGCACTGATGGGTGAGAACGGCGCTGGCAAATCGACACTCATCAAGGTACTGACCGGAGTCCATATCAAGGACGGCGGCGATATTTTCATCAGCGGGCATGACAAGCCCGTGCAGATCCATTCGCCGCAGGAGGCACAGAAGCTCGGTATCAGTACGGTATATCAGGAAATTTCCCTATGCCCGAATCTTTCCGTGGCGGAGAACATCTTTCTGGAGCGCAGTCAGGGGCTGTTCGTGAACTGGAAGAATGTCAACCGCCAGGCGCAGGAGCTGCTTGATTCCCTCGGCATCGCCGTGGATGCGACCCAGCAGCTAGGCAGCTGCTCCATTGCCGTACAGCAGATGGTCGCGATTGCGCGTGCTGTCGATATGGACTGCAGCGTGCTGATCCTGGATGAGCCGACCTCCTCCCTCGATGAATCCGAGGTAGAAAAGCTGTTCGTGCTCATGCGCAAGCTCAAGAAGGACGGTGTAGGCATTATCTTTGTTACCCACTTCCTCGATCAGGTCTATGAGGTCTGCGACCGCATCACGGTGCTCCGTGACGGGCAGCTCGTAGGCGAATACGAGATCGAAAGTCTCCCCAGAGTCCAGCTCGTTTCCAAGATGCTCGGCAAGGAGCTTGACGATATGGCAGACATCAAGGGCGAGACCAGCGACAAGCCCGTTCGCAGAGGATCGCCTGTCTACGAAGGCAGGGGGCTTTGCAGCAGCGAGGGTATCAGTCCGTTTGATTTCAAGATCTACAGCGGCGAGGTCAACGGCTTTACCGGACTGCTCGGCTCAGGCCGAAGCGAATGCGTCCGCACGATCTTCGGTGCCGATAAGGTCACCGGCGGCGATGTGATGATGGACGGTCAGCCTGTGAAGATCACCAGTCCCCGTGAGGCAATGAAAAACGGTATCGCCTACCTGCCGGAGGACAGAAAGCGCGACGGTATCGTCGGAGATCTGTCCGTCAAGGACAACATCATCCTTGCCATGCAGGTCAAGCAGGGCTTCTTCAAGCCCATCTCGAAGGCGAAGGCAGTCGAGTACGCCAATGAGTACATCAGGCTCCTCGACATCAAGACCGCATCGGTGAACACACCGATCAAGTCGCTGTCCGGCGGAAATCAGCAGAAATGCATCCTTGCCCGCTGGCTGCTGACCCATCCGAAATACCTGATTCTTGACGAGCCGACACGCGGTATCGACGTCGGTACGAAGGTCGATATCCAGAAGCTGGTTCTGAAGCTTGCCTCCGAGGGCATGAGCATCACGTTCATCTCCTCCGAAACGGACGAAATGCTCCGTACCTGCTCCAGACTGCTCGTCATGAGAGACCGCAAGCTCGTCGGAGAGCTGAAAGGCGATCAGCTTACGCAGACGGCTGTTATGAATACCATCGCAGGAGGTGAGAAGAATGCCAAAAAATAAATTATCCGATCTCTGGGGAACCATCTCCAGAAACCAGATTCTGATTCCGGTCGCAGCGCTGCTGCTGCTGGCATTCTTCAATCTGCTTGCGGATCCGACGTTCTTCCGTATATACTTAAATCAAAACGCGAACGGTGATCCCGTTCTCAGCGGAAACCTGATTTCCATCATTGACAGCGGCTCCGAGCTTGCGATTCTGGCACTCGGCATGACGCTCGTCACCGCAGCATCCGGCGGACAGGATATTTCCGTCGGCGCGGCAATCGCTATCTCCGGCAGTGTGCTGCTGCGTGTCCTCTGCGGTGCAGACAGCCGCTCCGAGGAGATGCAGGCACCTATCATCGTGGCATTTCTGATTGCCTGCGTGGTGTCGATGCTGTTCGGCGCCTTCAACGGCGCACTGGTTGCCTACTTCAAGATCCAGCCGATGGTCGCAACGCTGATCCTGTTTACAGCCGGACGTTCCATTGCCGCATGGATCAATAATAACGAGCTTCCGATCGTCAAGGATCCGAGCTTCGGCGTATTCGGCAACTATATTCCGGGGATTCCGATTCCCACGCCGTTCCTGATCGCTATCCTGTGCTTTGTGGTGACGTGGGCAGTCATGAAATTCACGACTCTCGGACTCTATGTCCAGTCCGTCGGCATCAACGAAAAGACCTCCCGCCTGAACGGATTGAACCCGGAGCTCATTAAGCTCATGACCTACGTTCTGCTGGGTCTTTGCGTGGCAGTAGCAGCGCTCATCAAGGTGAGCCGCATCTCTACCATCAACTATTCCGTTGTCGCAAAGGACATCGAAATGGACGCGATCCTTGCCGTTGCGCTCGGCGGCAATGCCCTGAGCGGCGGCAAATTCAACATGGCGGCATCCGTACTGGGTGCCTATGTGATCCAGTTCCTGACCACGACCCTTTACAAGTTCGAGGTCAATGCAACTGCACTTCCCGCATACAAGGCTGTAGTCGTTATCATCCTCGTTGTGATGAGCGCACCGACCGTCCGCGAGAAGCTTACCGCACTCACCAAGAAGCTGCGCAGCAGTGCTGCGCAAAACACCTGAGTCAGAGATTGGAGGGAATGACATGCTTAACAACAAAGCATCCGGCATCCCGAAGCTCGGGAAAATGACGGATACCAATCTGCTGACGACCATCACGATCGCGGTATTTCTCGTGATGTACATCGGTTCGATCGTGTTTCTGGGCGAAGGCTTCCTGAAACCCCAGACCATGCTCAACCTCATCAGCACCAACGCTTACCTGATTATCCTGTCCTGCGGCATGAGTCTTGTCATGATTACCGGCGGCATTGATATTTCCGTCGGCGGTGTGACGGCACTGGTTTCCATGTGCTGTGCGGTGTATCTGGATATGCACAGCGGCAATGTCGTTGTGGCAATGCTCCTGGCGATCGGCATCGGACTTGCCTTTGGACTCATCCAGGGCTATCTGATTGCCTATCTC
>ONEQ01000117.1 GCA_900316885.1 uncultured Eubacteriales bacterium
TGGACTGGATTCGTTCGATGGCACTGTTTACACGCATTTTTGAGTACTATGATATGCCGGTCGAGATTGAAAATGCACCGGATGCCATCACCCCTGATCATGTCAGCGGAGAGGTGGAATTCCGGCATGTTCGCTTCCATTACGAACCGGAGCGGGAAATCCTGCGGGATATTAGTTTTCGGCTGAACAAGGGGAAATGCATCGCCATCGTAGGGCCATCGGGCTCCGGCAAGAGCACGCTCATTAACCTGATTCCGCGCCTGTATGATGTCATTGACGGTGAGGTGCTGTTTGACGGCGTGGACGTGCGAAAGCTTGATCTGGCATTCCTGCGCCGGAATATCGGCATTGTCAGTCAGGAGACGTATCTGTTCAACGGGACAATCCGTGAAAACCTGCTCTACGCTAAGCCCGATGCAACTGAGGAGGAGCTGATCGAAGCGTGCAAAAATGCCAACATCTATGATTTCGTTTCCACACAGGAGGCTGGGCTGGATACGATTGTCGGAAACCGCGGACTCAAGCTGTCCGGCGGTGAAAAGCAGCGCATTTCCATTGCACGGATTCTGCTGAAGGATCCGGCACTCATGATCTTCGATGAAGCGACCTCGGCGCTTGATTCCATCTCCGAGCAGAAAATTCAGGATGCCATAGAGCCGCTGATTGCGACGCGCACCAGTATTCTGATTGCACATCGTCTGTCTACCATTCTGGCAGCGGATGAAATACTTGTTGTCTGCAATGGTGAAATATCGGAACGCGGTACGCACAGCGAGCTTGTGGGGAAGGGCGGCGTATATACGCAGCTTTATGAAACGCAGTTCAGCCGTGCAGCAGAGACACCCAATGCAGAGCAGAGCTATTCCGAAGGGGAAAGCGATGCCTCATGAAGTTACCTCCGCTACATGCAAGAGAAAGATAATGCATCAGACCTCCCGGCATTGCCTGGAGGTCTGATTGCTTTTTGTTAGATATATCTAACACTGTATATTTGTGATAACGTCTTTCTTTTTTGACGATATAAAATTGTTTTACGCTTAGCGAGGTACCGGAATTATGATTTTGCATAAATGTGATCAGCAGATGCTAACAAAATTTTGGAAGAAAAAGGCAAGTATTCCATATACTTCTACAAAAATTGAGTTCTGAGAGAAAACTGTCTTGACAAGCATCAAGTTTTGTGCTATCCTGTAATAGGGTTAGCAATGCTAAACTAACATGTGTTGTAAGGAGGAATAGTATGCTTCCTATCAGTCTGAGCGAGCCAGGAAAGTCTGTTACGATTCAACGTATCGGCGGTACAGCTGAAGTCAGACGTCATCTCGAAACACTTGGCTTTACTGTAGGCGAAACCGTCTCTCTCGTCAGCGTCCTGAACGGCAGCGTCATTGTCAAGGTGAAGGAATCCCGTGTGGCGATCGGTGAGGAGCTTGCACGGAAAATCATGGTATGAAGGGAGAATTGCGATGAAAACGCTAAAGGAAACACCCATTGGTGCAACGGTTAAGGTTGTAAAGCTGCACGGCGAAGGTGCTGTGAAACGCCGCATCATGGACATGGGACTGACACGCGGAACGGAGGTCTATGTCCGCAAGGTGGCACCGCTTGGCGATCCGATCGAGGTACAGGTGCGCGGGTATGAACTGTCCCTGCGCAAGGCGGATGCCGGGATGATCGAGGTCGAATGATCTTATATCCTGTGGTTAGTTGGTGCTAATATTTCAGAAAGGGAGTAGGAAAATGAGTCTGCATATCGCCCTTGCGGGCAACCCGAACTGCGGCAAAACCACGCTGTTCAACGCCCTGACCGGCTCGAATCAGTTTGTGGGTAACTGGCCCGGCGTGACTGTCGAAAAGAAGGAGGGAAAGCTAAAAAAGCACAATGATGTCATCATCACTGATCTGCCCGGAATTTACTCGCTGTCCCCCTACACACTGGAGGAGGTTGTGGCGCGGAAATATCTCATCGAGGAGCACCCGAACGCTATCCTGAACATCATCGACGGCACGAATCTGGAGCGTAATCTATACCTGACGACACAGCTCACAGAGCTTGGAATCCCTGTTGTCTGTGCGGTCAATATGATGGATATTGTGCAGAAAAACGGCGACAAGATCGACATTCAAAAGCTCGGAGAGCAGCTCGGATGTAAGGTCGTGGAGATCTCCGCACTCAAGGGCACGGGTATTCAGGAAGCCGCCGAGGCTGCGATCAATGCCGCTAAGAACACGATGACTGTACCAAAGCATACGTTCTCCGGCGTCGTGGAGCACGCGATCGCGCACATCGAGGAAGCGGTCGTGCATGACCTTCCGGAGCAGGAACAGCGCTGGTACGCGATCAAGGTCTTTGAGCGTGACGAACAGGTCATGGAAAAGCTGCAAATCTCGGATTTTGTCAAGTCGCACATTGAAAAGGACATCGAAGCCGCTGAAACGGAACTGGATGACGATGCCGAGAGCATCATCACGAATGAGCGTTACAACTATATTGCAGAAGTTATTAAATCCTGCTATAAGAGAGCAAAATCCGGTGCATCGGTTTCCGATCGGATCGACAAGATTGTGACCAACCGCTGGCTGGGACTGCCGATTTTTGCTTGCATCATGTTTCTGGTGTACTATGTCGCCATGGTTGCCGTCGGAACACCGGCGACCGACTGGGTAAATGATAATCTGTTTGGTGACGGGTTCCATCTGTTCGGCATCGGGGCGTCGTCCTATGCGGAGATTGCCGAGGAGTATTCCGGCGCACAGCAGATCATCGACGGCTATGATGCGTATGTAGAGACGAACGGCAGCGCACCGGACGGTGAATTCACTTACATCGTGGAGGACGAGGAAACGCTGGAAAGCGTCGAAGAATCGGCTACGCTCGCAGATTATGAGGATGCACTTGCAACGGTGGAGCGCATCGGTGAGGAGCCGGATCCTGCCGCATATGGTGTCTGGATCCCCGGCATTCCGGCGCTCGTTGAAAAGGGGCTGGATGCTGCGAATGCCGCTGATTGGCTGAAAGGTCTGATCCTCGATGGCATCGTAGCCGGTGTTGGCTCGGTACTGGGATTCCTTCCGCAGATGCTCGTGCTGTTCCTGCTGCTGGCATTTCTGGAAGCCTGCGGCTACATGGCAAGAATCGCATTCGTACTGGATCGGATCTTCCGCAGATTCGGGCTTTCCGGCAAGTCGTTCATTCCGATGCTCGTCGGCACAGGATGCGGCGTTCCGGGCATCATGGCGAGCCGCACCATCGAAAACGAGCGCGACCGCCGCATGACGATTATCACGACCACGTTTATTCCGTGCAGTGCAAAAGTGCCGTTCATTTCCATGATCGCAGGTGCGATCTTCGGCGGTTCTGCTTGGGTTGCGACTTCCGCCTATTTCGTCGGCATGGCATCTGTCATCGTATCTGGCATTATGCTCAAGAAAATCAGAATGTTCTCCGGTGAACCCGCGCCGTTCGTGATGGAGCTTCCGGCATACCACATGCCGACTGTCAGCAATGTTCTTCGTTCTATGTGGGAGCGCGGCTGGTCGTTCATCAAAAAAGCCGGCACGGTCATTCTGGTTTCCACGATCTTTGTCTGGTTCACCAAGTCCTTCGGCTTTACAAGTGAGGGCTTCCGGATGCTGGATGCTGACGAGCTGAACCTCTCCGTTCTGGCGAAAATCGGCTCCGGCATTGCATGGATTTTCGCACCGTTAGGCTGGGGCAACTGGCAGGCGGCAGTCGCATCCATCACAGGTCTTGTGGCAAAGGAAAACATCGTTGGTACCATGGGCATCCTCTACGGCGGCGGAGAGGGCACCGTATGGCAGACGCTGGGCGCGAATTTCACCGCAGTGACGGGCTATTCCTTCCTGCTGTTCAATCTGCTCTGTGCGCCCTGCTTTGCGGCGATCGGAGCCATCAAGCGTGAGATGAACAGTGCCAAGTGGACATGGTTTGCCATCGGTTACCAGTGCGGTTTTGCGTATGCAATCGCGTTTATGGTCAACCAGTTCGGTAGTCTGTTCACGGGCCATGCAAATGTGATCGGCGTGATTCTGGCTGTTGCTCTGTTGGCGTGCATGGTCTACATGCTGTTCTTCAAAAAGTATTCCGAAGCGGTCAAGCTGACCAGTCCTGTCAAGGTGTAAAAGGAGGCGGTTATCATGGCAGAATGGCTTGCAGCAAATGTTGGAACGATCATCATCAGCCTGATTCTTGCGGGCATTGTTGTTGCCGTCATTGCGTCGAAAATCCGCGAAAAAAAGGCAGGAAAGTCCTCCTGTGGATGCGGCTGCGCCAATTGTGCCATGCATGGAACTTGTCACGAAACTAGAAAAAAATAAATCTTTCATGAGGTGATTTTTATGTTACAATTTACAAAACTTCCGTGGGCAAAGATCGGTTTATTCGCAGGCGGCGTGCTGTTCGGCACGGCTGGCATCAAAATCCTGAGCAGTCAGGATGCCAAGAAGTGCTACACGAATGCGACCGCAGCGGTACTCCGTGCAAAGGATAATGTGATGGAAACTGTCACAACAGTCCGTGAAAACTGCGGTGATATTCTGGCGGATGCCAAGGAGATCAATGCGGAACGTGCTGCGACGGAGGAGGATGCTGTGATTCCCGATGCATCAGAGGAAGTAGTCGAGGACACAGCGGAGGAAGCTCACGAAACCAAATCCGAAGAATAATTGGATGCAGACCGCTCCGGCGGTCTGTTTTCCTATGAGGTGAATAGAGTTATGCAATGCAAAATCTTACATGAAACAAAAGGGCGTATCCGCGTGCATTTCTGCCAGAAACACATGACACTGGAGCAGGCAGATATGGCGGAATATGCACTTTCAGATGTCGCGGGCATATCGAAAGTGACGGTGTTCGACCGCACCTGTGATGCCATTATTCATTACAATTGTCCACGAAAAGCTGTGATTTCTGCACTTTCCAGATTCTCGTATACGGACAAACATGCCGTCGCACTGGTTCCCGCACAGACCGGCAGGGCACTCAGCCGCGAGTACGAGGAGAAGCTGGTTTCCGTCGTACTGCGCCGGATCCTGCACAAATTCCTGATGCCTGCACCTGTCGGAAGAATCATTTCGGTCATAAAAGCCCTGCCGTATATCCGCAGGGGGCTTGCGTGTCTACTGCGCGGTAAGCTCGAAGTCGCTGTGCTGAATGCAGTCGCCATCACGGATTCGCTGCTGCGCGGAGATTTCAAGACAGCCGGCAGCGTGATGTTCCTCCTGCATATCGGTGATATCCTCGATGAATGGACACACAAGAAATCCGTGGACGACCTTGCCCGCACGATGTCGCTCGGTGTCGAACAGGTGTGGATGAAGACAGCGAACGGCACAGAAATTCTCGTGCCGGTTTCGCAGATTCATAAGGGCGACTGCGTGATCGTCCGCACAGGTTCCATGATCCCGCTGGACGGCAAAGTCGTTTCCGGCGATGCGATGGTGAACCAGAGCAGCATGACAGGCGAGTCCGTTCCTGTCCACAAATCCGAGGGTGCGTATGTATACGCCGGGACCGTCGTGGAGGACGGCGAATGTACGATCTGCGTGGAAAGCATAGCAGGTGACGGCAGATACGACCGCATCGTGAAGATGATCGAGGAATCCGAGCAGATGAAATCCGAAGCCGAAAGCAAAGCGGCACATCTCGCGGATAAGCTGGTGCCGTGGAGTCTGGGCGGAACGCTCCTGACGTGGCTGCTCACCGGAAACGCGACGAAGGCAGTATCCATTCTGATGGTCGATTTCTCGTGTGCATTAAAGCTTGCCATGCCGATCTCGGTGCTTTCCGCCATGCGTCAGTGCAGCAATACGGGCATCACGGTCAAAGGCGGAAAATTCCTCGAAGCCGTTGCGGAGGCGGATACGGTGGTATTCGACAAGACCGGTACACTCACACATTCCCAGCCGAAGGTCGCGAAGGTGATTCCGTTCGGCGGACGCGACGAAGCCGAGATGCTTCGGCTTGCGGCGTGTCTGGAGGAACATTATCCGCACTCCATCGCCAATGCGGTCGATGCGGCGGCAGCAGAACGCGGTTTGCTGCATGAGGAGCGCCATTCCAAGGTAGAATATGTGGTTGCGCACGGCATTTCTAGCATGGTGGACGGTGAACGTGTCGTGATCGGCAGCTATCATTTCGTGGTTGAGGACGAGAAATGCAAACGCCCGAAGGAGCGTATTTTCAGGCATCTGCCGAAGGAATATTCGCATCTGTACCTTGCCATTGGCGGTGAGATCGCTGCGGTGATCTGCATCGAGGATCCGCTCCGGGAGGAGGCGCCGCAGGTCATTGAATTGCTCCACAGTGCCGGCATTTCCAACGTGGTCATGATGACCGGAGACAATGAACGCACGGCGAAAGCTGTCGCAGAAAAGGTAGGCGTGGATGCCTATTTTTCTGAGGTTTTGCCGGAGGATAAGGCAGCGTTTATCCGCGCCGAGCATAAAGCTGGCCGGCGTGTCATTATGATCGGTGACGGTGTGAACGATTCACCGGCACTGAGTGAATCCGATGCCGGTATCGCCATCAGCACGGGCGCAGCAATTGCACGTGAGATCGCGGATATTACGATCTCAGCCAATGATCTGTATGCCCTGATCGAACTGAAGCATCTGAGTGACGCGCTCATGCAGCGGATCCACTGGAATTACAGGACGATCATCAGCTTTAATCTGGGATTGATTTTGCTGGGAGCTTTCGGTGTATTGCCGCCGGCGACTTCAGCGCTGCTGCACAATGCGTCCACACTCGCGATCGGGCTGAAAAGCATGACCAATCTGAAATGTGCTCTCCCTCCTGCACGGTATCCCCGAACGCAATACACGGCACAAAAATCCCCGCTGCATCCGAATTGACAAAGCTAACCTGCCTGCCGAGGGATACGGCAGGCTCACGGACAGGCTTGATTTCGCCCTTCCACATGCCAAGATGCTGCATGAGGTTCAGAACGCCGTCAAAGATCTGCTCACAATATCCCTTGTCAATGCGCATGCCCACGCCCATTTCAACCACGATCGTTTTCGTTCCGCGGCTGTTGAGGGCGTGGGCGAGTGTCGCTTCGAGGACAGTCGCGGATTCATGCACCCAGACCAGATCAACATTCATGAGCCTTGCAAGCGGCACCAGTGTGTCCGCTGTGGGCACACTGATG
>ONEQ01000047.1 GCA_900316885.1 uncultured Eubacteriales bacterium
CCCGGCATCATCCAGAGCATTTCCGGGTCTCTGCGCGGCGCATTTATGTGCCTGTCCGGCGCGGAAATGCTGGGCGTCAATCTGGGCCATCTGGGGTATCTGGCCGAAATCGAAAAGAACAGCTGGAGAGAGGCGCTGACAAGGCTGATTCACGGCGATTACGAAATCGAGGAGCGCATGATGATTCAGGGAACGCTCACCGACGGCGAGCACAAGACCTGCTTCACGGCGCTCAATGATATTGCCGTTTCGGGGCTGTACGGAAAGGTGTTTGATTTTTCCGTGCTCTCGGACGATCACCTGATCGGACGCTACCGTGCGGACGGTGTGGTCGTTTCCACGCCGACCGGCTCGACCGCCTATGCGCTGTCTGCGGGCGGTCCGCTGATGGAGCCGGAGCTTTCCTGCATCGAGGTGGCGCTGATCTGCCCCCATTCGCTGTTCAACCGCCCGCTGCTGCTGTCCGCCGACCGGCGCATCACCATCCGGCACAATGCGGGAACGGCAAGGAACATCCTGCTGTCCCCGGACGGGGAGAATCCCATCGCGTTTCCGCAGGATTACGTGCTGGAGATCGTCCGTTCACGGCACACGGTGAAGCTCATCAACCTGAAAAGCGGCGGGTTCTACGATGCGGTCAACCGCAAGCTGATGCAGTCGATCAAGGGCTTTATGGAGTGAAAATAGCACCAAAAAACCTGTTTTTCGGAAAGGATCACATATCGTCCTTTTGCGTTTCACGAAAAGCAAAAGGGGAGTTTCAGAGGTACCGACAATGAAAAACGCAAGACAGAAAGAGATCATAGAGATCATCCGGCAGCATACCGTCAGCAACCAGGATGCGCTGCAGGAGCTGCTGAAACAGCGGGGCTATCCCGTCACGCAGGCGACCATCTCCCGAGATATTCGCGAGCTGGGGCTCATCAAGAAGGCAGACGGAGAGGGCATCTATCACTATGTCATGCCCGATCACGGTGCCCCCTACGGGGATATGCTCACCGGAAACGTGCTGTCCGCCGACTATGCGGGGCATACGCTTGTCATCAAATGCCGCAGCGGTACGGCGCAGGCGGTCTGCACCGTGCTCGATGAGGCGCAGCGTCCTGAGATCGTGGGGACGCTTGCCGGAGACGATACGATCTTTGCACTGATGCGCACCAGCGAGCAGGCAAAGCGCTTCGCCTCGGAATTGATGGAGATCATTCAGGGAGAGTAAAGGATTCATGTTAGAGGAACTCTATATCGAAAATCTGGCAGTCATCGAGAAGGCGTGCATCTCCTTCCGGTCTGCCTTTCATGTGTTCACCGGTGAGACCGGTGCCGG
This sequence comes from uncultured Eubacteriales bacterium, assembly GCA_900316885.1. GTDB lineage: Bacteria > Bacillota > Clostridia > Oscillospirales > Ruminococcaceae > UBA3855. The sequence continues at coordinate 1,325 of ONEQ01000047.1, forward strand.
CAAATCCATCCTGATCCACGGCATCCAGGCGGTGCTGGGACAGCGTGTCTCCAAGGACTGGGTGCGCACCGGATGCGACAAGGCATCTGTGACCGCGCTCTTTACCGGGCTGTCCGACGAGGTGATGGATCTCCTCGGAGAGATGGCGGTTGACTGCGACGAACGGCAGGTCACCCTCACCCGCGAGATCCGCGCCGACGGCGGCAGCATCGGGCGCATCAACGGGAAAACCGCATCCGTGTCCGCGCTGCGCGAAATTGGGTTGCTGCTCATTTCCATCCACGGACAGCACGATAACCAGATTTTGCTGGCGCCGGAGCATCACTTGCAGGTGCTGGATGAATTCGGCGGAGATCCGAACTTTCTGGAGCAGTACCAGAAATCCTTCCGCCAGCTTCAAAGCATTGCGCGGGAGCTGGGCAAGCTGAAAAAAGAGGAGCAGTACCGCAAGCAGCGTTCGGCGCTCCTGCAAAAGCAGATCGCCGAGATCGGGGCGCTGAACCCCAAGCCCGGTGAGGAGGATGAGCTCGAAAATGCGCTGATGCAGGCGGAAAACGCCGAGCGCATCATCGCAGGACTCGGCGGCGCAGCGGGGATGCTTGCCGCAGAGGAGGGCATCGCGGATCAGCTTGAGGGCGTGATGCAGCTTCTGAGCGACATCGAGGATGTGTACCCGGATACGGAGGACTTTCAGGCACGCCTGAAGGCGGCGGTGATCGAGGTCAAGGACATTGCCGAGGAGCTTTCCGGCAGGGCGGAGGATGTCAACATCGACGAGGAAAAGGCGCAGAAGCTCCGCGCACGCTACCATGCGATCAATACCGTGAAAAAGCAGTTCTTCTGCGATTTCGACGAGCTGCTGGCGCTTTATGACAGCGCGAAGAACGAAATGGACTCCATGCGGGGCGAGGATGACAGTATCGCTGAGCTTGAGGCACAGAAGGCGCAGCTTCTGACCGATGTGACGGAAAAGGCACATGCCCTGTCCGCCTACCGCGAGGAAACGGCAGAACGGTTTGTGGAGCGCGTGACGGAGGAGCTGCGGTTCCTGGATATGCCGAACGTGGTGCTCTCCGTACAGCCCGACAAGGGCAAGCTCACGATTCAGGGCATGGACACCGTGACCTTCCTGATCTCCGCCAACAAGGGCGAGATCCCGAAGCCGATCTCCAAGATCGCATCCGGCGGTGAGCTGTCGCGCATCATGCTGGCGCTGAAATCGGTCATTGCCGACCGCGACAGCATCCCGACGCTGATCTTTGACGAGATCGATACCGGTGTATCGGGCAAGGCAGCGCAGAAGATCGGCATCAAGCTCCGGGAGATCTCGCGGAGCCGGCAGGTGCTTTGTGTGACGCATCTGAGCCAGATTGCGGTCATGGCGGATACGCAGTTCATGATCGAGAAGCACGACGAGAACGACCGCACCGTCACCCAGGTACACCTGCTCGATTTTGAGGGGCGTGTGCAGGAGATTGCACGCATCATGGGCGGTGAGAATCCGTCCGAGCTGATGCTCCAGAATGCAAGGGAAGAACTGAAACGAGTCGAGGAGGGGAACTGATGGAACCGCATGAGTATGTAATTGCCGATATTCAGGGAGATTATGCCTATCTGAAGCAGCTCGATGCCGAGAATGCAGAGCTGTTCCAGGTGGCGATGGCACTGCTCCCGCCGACAGTGGATGTCGGGACGAAGGTTTCGGGTATGATGGGAATGTTTGAGGTTGTGGAATGATGTATTATCTTCCGCATCACACGGGGCTTGATCCGAAGACCGAGTCAGGAATCACACTGGTCTGTCTGGGGATTCCCGCGGTGCTGGGAATTGCGGTTTACCTGGTATTCCGCCGCCGGCTGAAAAAGTTCTACGAAGAGAACGAGTACCGTGTATTCGGTGAGGTGGTGGAGTCGCAGCAGGTCTATGCGAATCCGAATGCGGCGAAATGGGAGCTGACAGTCCGTTTCACGAATGAATCCGGTGATGAGGAGACAGCACAGGTGATGACATGGAACCGTGAGCTTGCCAAGGCGAAAAGTGTGGAGCTTGCGCTGGTGCCGTCGTATCTGCTGATGAGACCCGACCCTTCGGGATCGGCGGATATCCTGCATCCCCGCTGTTGGGCGAAGCATGTCCGGCTGTGGGAGGAGCGCAATGTCCCCAGTCAGCAAAGGTATTTCGGCTTGCCGCTCCCGACGTTCCTGCTGATGTTTGCAGCAGCAATCATCGGGCTGCTGCTGCTGCTGCTGTGGCTGACGGCGAAGTGATAAGAGAATCGGAAGGCGCAGGAGACTGCGCCTTTTGTCTGGCTGCGGGGATGATGACCTGGAGGGCATTGCCGGGGCGTGGGACGTAAGCCCCGCAAGCGGGGTGCAGTGGGCGCAGCCCCCTGCAATATAGCCCCTCCCCCTCTGGGGGGAGGGGTTGGGGTGGGGGCTCCCCCGCAGGGCAACTGCGCCTTTTCGTGCTGTCACTCTGCCGGAAAATGGTCGGAATAATCATGGAAATTTTCTGAAAAAAACACTTGCATTTTTCCTCGAAGTATAGTATAATGATAATGTATGCTGAAAATTTAACGATTGGAGAGTGTGTATATGAATTTCATGTTAAGGGCGAACAACCTTATCATGCTTGCAGGCGGATCCATTCCCGGTGACCAGCGTCCGCTCGACGACGCGCAAAAATGGGGTGTAACCCTCGCCGGTATCGGAATCGTCCTCTGTGCGCTGCTCCTGCTGGTTGTCATCATCTTCCTGTTCGGAAAGATCTTTGACGGCATCAACGCCACAAACCAGCAGAAGGCAAAGCAGGCTGCTGCCGATAAGGCTCCCAAGGTGAAGCCCTCCCCCGTGAAAGCTCCTGCTCCTGCACCCAAGGCTCCTGCTCCGGCACCTGCACCTGCTGTGAGTGCCGCAGACGACGATGAGGTGATCGCAGTGATTTCCGCAGTCGTCGCCATGATGAGCGAAGCCGACGGCACAACCTACAAGGTGAAATCCGTAAAGCCTGTTCAGAACGGCTGGAACGGCAGATCCGCGTGGGCAATGGACGGCAGACGCAACAACGTATCGCCGTTCTGAGAAAGGAGTTAGTAAAGTATGCTGCAAATCTTACTGGATATTCTGGGAGGCTTGTGGGAAACCAGCGGTCTGTACGGACTGATGGAGGATCCCAAGAAGCTCGTCATGATGCTGATCGCGTTCGTGTTCATGTATCTGGCGATTGTCAAGGAGTTTGAGCCGCTGCTGCTGCTCCCGATCTCCTTCGGTATGTTCCTCTCCAATCTTCCCTGCGTCCTGTCCGAGGACATGATGTTCCATGCAGAGTTCTGGAACTGCCCGCAGAGTGCGGAATGGCTCTGGAGCGTCCTGCACGACGGCGGCTTGTTGGATAAGCTGTATCTGGGCGTTAAGCTCCAGATTTATCCCTGCCTGATCTTCCTCGGCATCGGTACAATGACCGACTTCGGTCCGCTAATCGCGAACCCCAAGAGCTTTCTGCTCGGTGCGGCTGCACAGGGCGGTATCTTCTTCACCTTCCTCGCTGCCTCCTACATGGGCATGAGCGCCGCAGAGTGCGGATCCATCGCCATCATCGGCGGTGCGGACGGTCCGACCTCTATCTATGTTTCGTCGAAATTGCTCGACGGCGCGAATTCCACGCTGAATACCGGTACCATCGCGCTGGCGGCTTACACCTACATGGCACTTGTTCCGGTTATCCAGCCGCCGATCATGAAGCTGCTGACCACCAAGAAGGAGCGTGCGATCAAGATGCCGCAGCTCCGTACCCCGTCCAAGACGGAGAAGATCATCTTCCCGGTTGTTGTTACCCTCGTCGTTGCCCTGCTGGTACCGTCCGCAGGTGCGCTCGTTGGTATGCTGATGTTCGGCAACCTCCTCAAGGAGAGCGGCGTGTGCGGCAGACTCGTGGAGACTGCACAGAATGCCCTGATGAACATCGTTACCATCTTCCTGGGTATCTCCGTTGGTGCGACTACCACCGCAGCAAACGTTCTGAACCTCGAGTTTGCCAAGGTTATGATCCTCGGCGTCGTTGCATTCTCCCTCGGTACTGCCTGCGGTCTGCTGCTGGCAAAGCTGATGAATGTCTGCACCGGCGGCAAGCTGAATCCGCTGATCGGTTCTGCGGGCGTATCCGCCGTTCCGATGGCAGCACGTATCTCTCAGAAGGTCGGCGCACAGACCGATCCGACCAACTTCCTGCTGATGCATGCAATGGGTCCGAACGTTGCAGGTGTTATCGGTTCTGCGGTTGCAGCCGGTGTCCTGCTGAGCGTTATCCAGTATTGATTCCAAAAGCCCTGCGGTTTCTGCCGCAGGGCTTTTTGCGCAATGGGAAGAATCCTGCATTGACTTTTGTCGGATAAAATGGTATAATGAATAGGAATAGCGGGTGCAGCCCGATAAAGGAGGAAACCGACCAATGAAACTGAAACTCATCCCGGCAGCGGCGCTTTGCGCTGCCATGCTGATACAGACACTCCCTGCCTGTGCCATCACCGACAGCGATCATTTCGCGCTGTCGATCCGCACCTCGGAGGGAACCGTCCCCGATGACCGCTGCTTTCATATCAGCGCAGAGGATGCCGTAAAGGGAACGACCCTGCATCTCGGCGTGTTTGTGGAATCGGAAAGCAGTGCGCTCAACCGCCTCGGTGTGCGTCTGCGTTCAGACAGCGCATCCGTAACCTTCGCCAATCCCCTCACGGCAACGGATACGATCAGTGAGTCGGAGATCACCTATCTGCTGCCGGACGGAACCGCCTTTTCCACGAAATTCCAGCCGTACTGCTTCGGTGTGCTGGGCGTCGATGCAGCCTACCTGACCGACTGTATGGAATGTAAGGCAAACCTGATGTCGGATACGGATCTGTATGTGTACTGGCTCTACGGCATCGGCAATGCGAAGGGATTCCTCGGCGGAAAGTCCGATCTGTTCAGCTTCTGCACGTTTGATGCTGTGATAGCCCCCGGAACAAAGGCGGGAACCTATACCATCGGATTCCTGGCAGACGAGACGGAGCAGCACCCGGAGTCAGTCTACCTGACCTCGTCGATGTGGGATGCCGGAACGCTGGCTAAGCCGGATTACCACCGCGTGATGCCTGAACTCAAGGATGTGAAGATCGTGGTGGACGGCGCGGCAGAGCGCCTCAAGGGCGACGTGACCAATGACGGCAGGATCAACGCAGAGGATGCGACAGAGGTGCTGGTGTATGCTGCCATGCTCGGCACGGGCGGCGCTGAGATTTCGGAATCCAGGCATGCGGATATGAAGCAGTACGGCGATGTCAGCGGCGACGGCGTCGTCAATGCGAATGATGCGACCGGAATTCTGCGATATGCTGCGGCAATCGGAACGAATACCCCGGTCACCTGGGAGTCGCTGTTCGCCTGACAGCGGACTGTAACCGGAGATGCCGTTTTTTTACTGCACATTTACCATCTTTTAAACCAGTTATCACAGAATCAACATATTCGGCATGTATAATACTATCATAGAGAACAGTACAGTGCCAATACCACAAAAGATTCTTGATTCAAACCTCTCTTCTTACCGATCCAATGCAGAGGGAACTGCCCCCTCTGCATTGGAAATCAGAGGAATCCGGCACGTTATGAACTCGCTTTTTTCTTCTTCATTTCCTTTCGACATATATAAAAAACAGCTATGAGCCCTTGTGCAGGGGCTCATAGCTGTTTTTTCGGCTAATTGACCGGCGCCGGCATCAGCACCGGGATGAAATTGCGAAGAACCGACCAGGTCAGATGAATGCAGATCAGCGTGATCCAGAAGGCACGGCTGCGGGGATAGAGCCGCAGCTGCTTTCCGAACAGCAGCCCCACATGCTCGAAATAGGACAGAAGCAGGAACAGCAGCAATCCGGGTGTCAGGGGGTTCTCATGCAGCGCCAGCAGCGGATGACCATGCAGGAGCGCTGTCAGGCTCCGAGTGCCGCCGCAGCCGGGGCAGAGGAGCCCTGTCACTTCATGGAACGGGCAGGAAAAAATGTAACGCGCCAGGAATTGCTCCACTGCCAGAAGCTGATGGTAAAAAATGACAGCCAGCAGGAGCAGCACCGGCGGAATCCAGAGCAGCCGGTAGTGCCAAATCCGGTGCAGATCCATTTTTTTTCTCAAAAAATCACCTCGTCTACAAGCATTATAGCATGCAGCGTCAGAAAAGTTGTGAATAAATTATGAACATAAGGAATGATAGCGATTCTTTGGTGATTATTACCTGCAAATGATCCCGAAATTGTGCAGGCAGAGCAGGCGAATCCGGCTTAAACCATTTCGGAGTACGGGAAGTATAAACGTTTAGCTGTCAAAAACGCTGAAAATGGCGAAAAGCCGTCCGAAACACTTGACTTTTTCAAATAAATCCCTTATAATAAAATCAAAGATATACGAAAGGTACTATCGGACCCGTATCAAAGTGTTGCATGATAAATCAGCAAGACCGGGCTGCGATGGCAACCCGGCTTGCGATGAAAGATTAGATGCCCCTTCCGGAAAGGCTCCGGAGGGGGCATTGTGCGTTATCTTGCGATTGTGCGGCGGGACAGGAGCGAGAAGAGCGTTACAGATGCCGCAGCACCGAACAGACCCTGTACGAGGTTTCCGGATACGGAGGCAACTGCCATTGCGAACGAGCCGTACAGGAAACCCTCAAAAACGGCATAGCCGAGGATCATCACAGCCTCCGCTGCAACAGCGGCAAAGAGCCTTGCCGGGAAGGAGCCGTGCTTCCGGCTCAGCAGCGTGAATACATAGAACGCCGCGAGTGCCATCAGCGCCTTGATGATGAGGGTTGCAGGTGCATAGACCGCATAGCCGGCAAGAAGATCCGCGAGCGCCGAGCCGATGCCTGCGGCAGCCGCGCCCCATGCAGGTCCGAGGATCCATGCGCAAAGGTTCACGACGGTATCACCGAGGTTGATATAGCCCTTGGTCGGTGTCGGGATGTGGATAAGCAGGGTCGCCACCGTAGTCAGGGCGGTCAGAACGCCGGTCAGTGTCAGCCGGCGGAGCTTTTCATGATTGTTCATTGTCATTCCTCCTTCGATGTTCTCATTATAGCACACAAGCCGGGTTCTGTCAAATAGCAACTTTTGATAGCAGATAATAGAATTATTCTATCAGTGTCCGGATAGCGGTGAGCTCCTCCTCGGTGAAGGAGAGATTCTGGAGGGCACCGGCATTGTTCTCGATCTGGGAGGGCTTGCTGGCACCGATCAGAACGGTCGTCACGGCGGGATTGTGCAGGAGCCATGCAATTGCCATCTGGGAGAGGGACTGCCCGCGCTTTTCAGCGATGATGTTCAGGGAGCGGAGCCGGTTGAGCATCGTTTCGTCGAGCTGGTCGGCAACCCAGGAATTGCCCTTGCCGATCCGTGAATCCTTCGGAATACCGTGCAGATAGCGGTCGGTCAGGAAGCCCTGGTACAGCGGGGAGAATACCGCCATGCCGAGTCCGTTGTTCTTGCAGTAGGCGTCGAGCCCGTCATCCTCGACCCAGCGGTTGAGCATGGAATAGGACGGCTGGTTGACGATGAACGGTGTTTTCAGCTCGCGCAGGAGGGACTGCATATGCGCCGTCTGGCTGCGGTTGTAGTTGGAAATTCCGACGTAGAGCGCCTTGCCCTGCCGGACGATCTGGTCGAGGGCGAGGGCTGTCTCCTCCATCGGGGTATCCTTGTCGAAGACATGGTGGTAGAAGATGTCCACATAGTCGAGCTTCATGCGGCGGAGACTCTGGTCGAGGGAGGCGATCAGATATTTCCGGCTGCCGTGCTTGGCGCCGTAGGGGCCGTCCCACATCTCATAGCCTGCCTTGGTGGAGATGCAGAGCTCGTCGCGGTAGATACGCAGTCCGTTGTCAAGGATCCTGCCGAAATTCTCCTCGGCGGAGCCGTTGTAGGGGTGACCGTAGTTGTTGGCAAGGTCAAAATGCGTGATACCGAGGTCGAAGGCGGTGCGGACCATATTTTCCGCAACGCTGAAATCGCTTGCTTTGCCGAAATTCTGCCAGATTCACAGCTAGATCGGCGGCAGCTTGAGTCCGCTGTTGCCGCAGCGGCGGTATTGCATAGTGTCATAGCGGTAAGGGTTGGGTCTCCACATAATATGCTCCTTTCAGTTAGAACCCGTTCAGGATCTGCTGAACGCGGTTGATGATGTCGTTGAAATTTGTCTGATGGTTATCAAGGACGCTCTGTCCGAGGCTGGGGTCATTTGTCAGGATCGCATCCACGTTCAGGGAGATGAGCTTCTCCATTGCCTCCGAGTCGTTGATCGTCCAGACAAAGACGCGCTTGCCGGAATTGTGCAGGCGCTGCACCTCCTGGTAGGTTGCGAAGGACTCCTGGATGCTGATAATATCCGCGGCTTCGAGGTTTTCGATATCTCCGATTCCAATGTAGGTTGTGTACGCGGTGAGGACGTCAGGGTCGGCAGCGCGTACTGCTTCGAGGGTGGCATAATCCTGGCTGGTGACATCGCAGAGATCAAGATAGCCGTTGTCGCGGATGATCTGGACGGTTTTCGCCTCGATGCCGTCATCATGCCCGGTGCGCTTGATCTCGATATTGCAGTACAGCCCGGTGCCCTGGATTGCCTTGAGTGCCTGATCCAGCGTCGGGATATGGGTTTCGTCGTAGTCCTTTCCGGTTTCGGAGCGGAAGCCGACGCTTGCGTCGAGATCCTTGATCTCCTCATATGTCACATCCCAGACCTTGGCATGGTAGCCGGTGGTGCGGTCGAGGGAATCATCGTGCAGGAGGATGATTTCGCCGTCCTTCGTCATCTGCACGTCAAATTCGACAGACTGCACGCCGATGTCCACGGCAGCCTGAAGGGATTCGATGGTATTTTCCGGTGCGGCAGAGGAATAGCCGCGGTGTGCCATCATCATGGGCAGCCCCATGCCGGTGTTGAGCGACCAGCTGATCTGCCGCACGCGCATGGGCACGGAGTAGACCATCACAGCCGCGCAGACCACGAGTGCGAGGGGCTTGACAAACCAGTGTCTGCCGAAGGAGCGCTCGCGGGGGACATATTCCGGCACATAACCGCCGAGCTGATCGATGCGGCGGTAGTATTCGCCCTGATAGCTGGTCAGGAGAATGGGGGTATTTAGCCAGGAGAAAACGAACAGGAAGATGACCATTGCGATGGAAAGCCCGTTGTCGGAGTAGATCGCGTTCGCCCAGCTTGTTTCGCTCAGACCGAACACGTACAGAGTGAAAATGAACAGAATCATCACCAGTCCGAACGCCAGCGTGCCGAGTGCGGCAACCGTGCCTGCCCAGAATACGGACAGTCCGGCAAGCCGGAGCTTGTAGGTACCCTTTGTGAGGCGGCTGCTGCGGCGGACGGCAGCGCGGAAATCGGGGACGTTCTCGACTGCCATGACGATGATGCTGTAGAACCAGCGGATCGCGAGATAAAAGACGATCACGATGACGGTATAATACAGCAGACCCCAGTACCAGTATTTTTCGATGGATTCCATGATAAAGCCCGGGAGCGCGATGAATTTGGTGATGCTCGAGGTATCGAACAGCGCCGCCAGCGGGAGGATGAACAGGACATAGAGGATGATGAGAAAGTTCTTCGGCTTGAAATAGCGCACCGTCAGAAATGCGCCGCTTGCGAACAGATCCCGCGCCCGGATCTTGTGACCGCAGTAGGAGGCGTGGATCGCATCGGAAAGCGCAAACTGCTCGAACATTGCGAAGATCGTGAGCATGATGCCCTGCACGAGCAGGACGATCCACGACAGGGGATTGCGGAGCATGTGTCCGGCATTGTAGGCGGCAACGTTCGTGGAGTGATTCACCCAGAGAAGCACGCGCTGCATGGCGTTGAGGGTCGGGAAGAATACCAGCATACTCAGAAGCCGGTATATCAATTCAAAGCAGAGGATACTGCTGAGATTCATGAACGTCTTGCCGTAGGGGGCGAGCATGGTGCGGAAGAATTGTTTGATTTTCATGACACACCGTCCTTTTTATCGATTTGTAGTACAATATCTATTATAGCGGATACATCGCCCGTTGTCAAGGAGGGGCGCAGCTTTTACGGGAGCCGCCCAGAAAAGCAATTCCGGTTCAGCACTTGCATTCCGGCGGGAAATGTGGTATAATACTAATATGCGACCTACGTCCCGGATTCTGAAAGGAGTGACCCGATTGAAGGAAAAAATAACCAATCTTGGAAACGGCATGGATCTGGTGCAGATCATTGAGCCGAAATTCAAGACCAACACGATCATGGTAATGATGATGGTTCCCGTCGTACCGGAGAAAAATGCTGCCTATGTGCTCGCACAGTCGATGCTGACGCAGTCCTGCCGGAAGTACCCCGATAATGCGGCAATGTCCGTCAAGCTCGACAATATGTACGGTGCCTCGCTTGGGACACCGCTGAGCATCAGAGGAAGCGTGATGAATATTTCAGTCCGCGGCAGCGTCATCGCCAACCGCTGTGCCCTCGAGGGGGAGGATCTGCTGGGCGAGCTGACCGATCTCATTCTCGACTGCCTCTTTGACCCGAATGTCAGGGACGGTGCGTTCATCGAAAGCGAATACAAGATCCAGCGCAAGGAGCTGCTCGATGCGATTCAGGCGGAGATCAACAATAAGCGCGGCTATGCGCTGATCCGTGCCCGCAGAACTGCATTTGAGGGCGAACCGGATGCCTACCCGATGTACGGCAACCGCGAGGATGTGGAGGCACTGACCCCGGCAAGCGTCTATGCGGCATACCAGGAGCTGCTGCGCCGCGCCGTAATCCGCATCTATTTCGTCGGCGCCGAGGAATCCCCGCAGGTTGGCGAGAAGTTCGCAGCCGCATTCGCAAAGCTCGACGGACGTGCGCCGGAGGAGCTGCCGTTCCTAACGCCGAGCCCGGTTAAAGCCCGGAACGGCATCAGGCTGCTGCTGTCGGCCATCGCGCTCTAGCCTCCCGCCACGCTACAGGGGGTTGCGTCG
>ONEQ01000291.1 GCA_900316885.1 uncultured Eubacteriales bacterium
GTGTACCTCACACCGCAGGGCTACTATGTGGACGATGCCGATGTTGAGACATTCGACCGCGATTTTCCGCCAAAGGAAACACTAAAGCTGCCGGGTCAGATCTTCTGATCCCCGGATGCACAAAACGGCAGGACTTTCGTCCTGCCGTTTCTTTTATTCTGCCTGCGGTTTTCTGACCGCTCTGCGCTTCTTTCTGCGCTTTTTCCGGCGCTCCTTTTCCTTGTGGACAGCCACCAGAATGATCGTAACCAGCACGATCAGAATCACAACGACTGCGCCGATGCCGATCCAGACAAACAGCATATAATCCTCCGGGACTGCCGGACGCTTGAGATACTGCACGCCGCCGTCAATGATGAGCTCGAAATCCCCGTCTCCCGTGAACACAGGATTTGTCCACTCCGGCGCGAAACCAATCTCACGATCGTCACTGCCGACAAAATTCACGCCGATCTTCGTCATGGATGCAACACCATCGTCAATGACACGCGGTCCCACGAAGGGCTTGTCGGATACAAAGAATGTCAGATTGCTCACCGTTCCGTCCGACTGCCGGTTGGAGGAGATATTCGGGGAGCCGGAGAAATGCACCGGCTTGCTGCTCTGCGCGTAAATACCGCCGCCCTTTCCCTGCTCATTGGCATTGCCGGCGATGTTGTTCTGGAGCGCAACGGTTCCCTTCAGGGTCAGCTCTGCATCCGCAATGGTGCAGATACCGCCGCCGGCAATCGCCGTATTGCCGGAAATGGAACCAGCCTGAAAGCTCACGCTGCCGCCCTGCTGGAAGATACCGCCGCCGTTCTCGCCTGCCGTATTCTCCGTGATGCTGCCGCTGATCGCTTCCACGGAAGCCTCCGCCATGGCGATGCCGCCGCCGCTGCACAGCGCGGAATTCTTCTCGATCCTGCCGCCGGTCATATACAGGCTCGTTCCCTCGCCCTCCAGGACGATACCGCCGCCGTTTGCCTCGGTCTTGTTGCCGCTGATGCAGCCGCCCCAGAGATTGAGCTTGCCGCCCTTGGCGACATGGATGCCGCCGGCGCTGTTGGTGCTGTTGCCGCCGGTGACGCTGCCCTGTCCGCCGGAGGATGCCGTGGTATCCGTGAGGTTGAGAATCGCGCCCTCATCCACATAGATGACCTCGCCGTCATCGATTGCCGTGCTGAGCGCACGGTCGATGGAATAGCCGTTCAGATCAAGGGTGATCTCATGTCCCCTGGGGATGCAGATCACGCCGTCGAAGGCTGCGCCCTTGCCGCCCTTGACAAGCTTGGTGCCGTTCTTAGGCTTCCAGTCCGTAAAGAGCTTGACAACTGCCGTAGGCGCTGCGACCGCATCATCCCACATTGCCTGCAAACCGCCGGATTCAGGCGTATCGTAATAGAATGTTGTGGCGGACGGTGTCGTGAGGACACAGATCGCTCCGGGCGGGATATTGTCCGCATGAACGGACAAGGGGGCAGAAACTGCTGCCAGCGCTGCCGCCAGAAGCATTGCGGCACCGCGTAGGATGCTAGGTTTCATGGATTTCTCTCCTATCTCAATAGATATCGGGAACCTCTAAAACTATGTTTTCAGAGGTGGGGGTGTGGGGCGAAGCCACACACATAGCCCTTTTCTTTTCACAGAAAAGCAAAAGGAGAATTTTAGAGTTTCCCTATCGATACATAGTATTATTATACTAAAAATCGACCGAAAATGCAATAACTGAACCCACAAAGAAAATTCAGCCTTTTTCCCGACCTTTTTGCAAACTGCACAATTTTCGCAAAAAATCAGCCCCCGGAACCAACCGGGGGCTGTGTGTCATTAACCCTTGAGCACGATGCGCTTGAGCATGCCCAGATCAAATACATCAATCTCGCCGTCAGCGTACACATCCGCCGCCGTCTTGGTGCATTTGAGTTCAACGGCACTCAGCAGATACTTCTGCAGGGCGATGATATCCGTCAGATCCACGGCATCATCCCCGTCCACATCACCGACAATCGGCTCATGCAGCACCTGCTTCGGCATGGCAAAAAGCTCGATCTCCGCGATATTGCAGCAATACACGCTATCCTTGTTGACGCCGTTGTTCGGAGCACCGTCCGGAACGGCATAACGTACATAATTCGCTCTCACCGGCTCATCGAGAACCGCATACTGCATCCCGCCTGCGGGCGTGCCGTTTACGGAATAGACCTTCGTCCACGCCGTGCCGTCCATCGAAACCTCGAAATAGCCGTCCGCCATGCGGTATTCGTAGCCGCTGCGGGGTGCGAAGCCAATTGCTGCGATATTCGATGTCTGTTCCAGCTTCGCCTGCACCCAGCCGGCTCCCAGACCGTCGAAATAGGTGCTGGTATTGCCGTCGAATGCCTTGTTGAAATCGGAGGTCTCCTGCTCCTTCCAGGACTTCGTACCGGAAAGCTCCAGCGGGGTCACCTTCTCGAAATTATCCGCGATGCTCACCTTGCCGGACAGCCGGATCTCAGCGATGTTGCAGCAGTAGGTATCGTCCGGATTGTCCGAATTCTGGGGCTTTCCCTCGGGTACGGCA
>ONEQ01000016.1 GCA_900316885.1 uncultured Eubacteriales bacterium
AAAACATTTCAGACTATTCAGTTTTCCCAAAGTTGCGTGCTTTCCAGACCTTCGAGCTTCGCTCTCTCGTCCGACAGCTTTATTATTATACCACGGTTTTCCGAAAAAGTCAAGCATTTCCAAAGTAGAACGAAACGACATTTTTCCACATGGTTTTGTTTAATTTTGCCAAGTGTGGAAAAATGCCCGTTCCCAACCGGGCAACGGGCAGCTGATCCTTATTTCTCCTTATGCGCTTCCATCCGCATCCGGATGTACTGCTCCAGCAGATCCGTCGTTTTCTCAATACCGAGCCGGCTGGAATTGACCGTGATGTCATAACCGCGGGAATCGCCCCATTTGTACTCACAATAGTAGTTGTGGTACGCCTTACGGCTCCGGTCGTGGCGCATGATGATCCCCCGCGCCTCGTCGCGGCTGCAGTCACGCGATTCCACCACACGGTCGATCTTGCTCTCCTCATCCGCCAGCACGAAAATGCGCACCAGTCCCTTATATTCGGAAAGCACCTCATCCGCGCATCTGCCGACAATCACGAACTTCTCACCGGAATCCGCGAGCTTTGTCATATAATCAAACTGGATCTGTGCCACATTCTCCGCCGCCGAGCTGGACATGCCGCGCACGGTACGGCGCAGGAAAAAGCGCGGTACTTCATCGAATTTCCGCAGCTTTTCCACATCGCCCAGCTTCTCGGCTGCGATTTCGTCGAGCAGATTGCGGTCATAATAGCCGATGTCCAGACGCTTGGACAGTGCCTTGGCAATGGCTCTGCCGCCGCTTGCAAACTCTCGGCTGATGGAAACGATCAATTGTGTATTCAAAATACTTCCCTTCCTTCCGGTTCGGCAATTGCCTTTTTATCATTATAACACAGTTTTCATACGCTTGTCAATAGGAAAACCGGTTGTTTTTACTAATTTTTGTCCACTATCCACAACTTAAGCGTTGAACCGCCCCACCCCCAACCCCCTCCCCAGAGGGGAGGGGGCTATTTATGGGGGCTTCGCCCCCATACCCCTTTTTTGGGGCTTACGCCCCAAGCCCCTTAAGTTGTGGACAGTGAATTTTATCTATCACTTCCTGTCAGCCGATGACTACATACTCCGATGACACATATCCCGTGAACCCGTTCCACGTCACAACATACCAGTTCCCGACCTTGCCGTAGACGGTCACGGCGCTCCCGTTCGGGATGGATGCGAGGATCCGACCGGTCAGTGCGGGGAAATTGCGCAGGTTCAGTCCGGTGCCGTCCGTGACGACGATTCCACGCACGACTGCCACCGGCGTCACAAACGGCAGACCGAAATAATCGCAGAGTGACTGGACGAGATTCGCGGCGATGCTGTCGAGATTGCCGCGGATCCAGTTGGCGTCCTCCTCATTATCGTGATAGCCGATCTCCGCCAGCACCGCTACCGCCCGCGTGCGGTTCACCTCCGCTAGGGTCGTGGTCTGGATGGCGCGGGTCAGGTTCGGCAGCGGGTAGATATTCTTGAAATTGTTCGCGAGGATGACCGCCAGCTTTTCGCTCCAGATACTATAAGGAGAATAGTACACGTCAATCCCCCGCAGCATCCCCGCAAGGCTCTCCGGCGCGGCGTTGGAATGAATCGCCAGATGCACCTCGAAATCCTGCGCGTTGCTGTCCTCGATTGCACCGCCGACGTTCCGGTCAGGGTCATTCCGGACAAAGGAAATGCCGGAGGCGCGCAGATACGGCTCCATGCGGTCAGCGATGAGGTTCATGTACTGCTCCTCGTTACCGCCGCCGTTATAGGGATTCCACTCCTGGGTGGAGGGGGACAGAAATAGTCTTGGCATAGCATTACCGCCTTTCTTTTTTGACAGCCTATGCATGAGGGCACAATCCGGTGCATATCCTGTTCCGAACATGAATCGGAGGTGATACCATGCGCCGGAGTATTCTGAAGGATACCGTACTCCTGACCTTGATGCAGATGCTGCTGGACGGGCTGGCACTCGGCGTGAACGTCCTGCTGAACGCGAAGCTCGGCGCGGAGGGGATCGGTGTTCTGACCCTTGCTGCGTCCTTTTTCCGGCTGGCATGCATGATCGCGGGCGGAAATGCCTTTCTCTGCGTGTCGCGGTTCGTTTCGGAGGAGCTGGGAAAGCCGCTCCGGCATCCGGCGGGCATCCTCCGGCACTGCATCTTCGTGAGCATGACGCTCTCCTGTGTGACGATGCTCGCCGTCTGCCTGTTTGCGGAGGCGCTGGGTGCAAAATTCCTGCACGATGCCTCCCTGACCGCCCCCATCCGGCATATGGCGTATGTCCTCCCCTGCGTGACGCTTGCCGCCTGCATGAAGGGATGGTGCAATGCGCTTTGCAAGGCGGGACTCTGCGCGGCGGCGGACGGGGTGGAGTTTGCCCTGCATTCGGGGTTTATGGTGATCGCGGCGGTGCTGTTCCAGCCGCAGAAGGCATCCGTCCTCTGCGATCTGACGGCATGGTCATCCGGGATTGCGTCTGTCGGTGAGATCCTGTTTCTCCTGCTCTTTCTCCCGAAGCTCCGCGCCGGGAGAACCGGGGCGGTTTCTCTGAATATATGGGGCTATTTCCGGCTCGCGGTGCCGGTGATGGCAGGCTCGGCGCTGACCTCGGGACTTTCGGCGGCAAATGATGCGCTCGTCCCCTTCACGCTCCGGCAGGCGGGCAATTCTGCGGCAGAGGCGCTCTCGCAGTTCGGCATCTTCGAGGCGATGATCCTGCCGACGCTGTTCTTTCCCTCCACAATCCTCTGCTCGCTGGCGGGGATTCTCGTCACGGAAATCGCGCGGGCGCACATGGCGGGCGAATCGGAGCGCATCCGGTCACTTTCCATGCGCACGATCTGCCGGACAATCGGATTCTCCGTCTTTGTGACGCTGATTCTGCTGACGTTCGGGGATGAGATCGGCGTGCTGCTGGGCGGCGGGGAGATCGCGGGACGGATGATCCGGCTCCTCGCGCCGGTCGTGCCGTTCATCTATCTGGAAATCGTGCTGGAAAGCATCATCAAGGGGATGGGGGCGCAGGTATTCTCGTCGCTGAACTACCTCTGCGAATACGCCGTGCGCATTTCGATCGTACTGGTCTGCATCCCGCTGATGGGGTTCTACGGAATTGTGCTGTCCTACTATGCAAGCAACATCCTCGGCAATACGGCACGGCTGATTGTGGTGTTCCGCAGAACCGGGATGCGGTTCGATGCGGTGCGGCTCGTGATGATCCCCCTGTTTGCAGCGGTCGTCAGCACGCAGGTGAGCCGTGCGGGATTTCTCCTTCTCCGCGCCGAACCCGGTTCGGGCATCCTGGCGATGCTCTTATATACATTATTATGCGGGAGCTTGTATGCCGGGTGCCTGTTCCTCCTTGAGGGCAAAAAAATCCCCCGCAGGGTGTCCTGCGGAGGAGCGTGTGATTAGTGGAACGGGTCGTTGTCCTTGTCATTCCACCAGTGATTCTTCCAGTTCTTGCCCTGTTCGTCCTGCTTGGGCTTTTTCCCGAATTTCATGGCGATGCGGCGGAAGAACAGCTTGGTGTACATCCAGAGGTCACGGGCAAAGAACACCAGGAAATTCGCCATGGAGAACAGCAGTGCAATCCTGCCGGGCCACGAGGTGAAGATAAACGAGACAACCAGAAACAGCGCATCCACCCACGCAATCCACTTCATTTTGATGGGGATGAAGAAGAACAGCAGAATCGGTTCGTTCGGGTAGAGCATCGCGTAGGCGAGGAACAGCACGAGATTCAGGTAATAGCTGGTGGCGTAGCCTGTGATGCAGCCTGCGACGATGTTGCAGACAACACCGATGCCGTAGAATACATTGAACCGGAACGATCCCCAGTTCGCTTCGAGCGACGTGCCCATGATCCAGTAGAAATAGAGCACGAACACCGCAAAGAACAGACTCATCTGCGGCGGTATAAAGACAAATGTGATGAGCCGCCAGACCTGCCCCTGCAGCACCTGCGCCCGGTCAAACATGAGAATGTCACTGAGGTTCGTCTCATACTGCGACGCCATGAAGGTATCAATCACAAATACAATGACCATGCCGAAAATGATGATGTTCATCAGATTCGGTATGGCGAATTTTCCGAATTTCCGTTCCAGCTTGTTTAGCCATTGCGGTCCGTGCATACGGATCCCTCCTTATCTGATCTGGGAGATATACTACTATTATACAGGATGCCGCAGCATTTGTCAAGGCGCGGGTCTTGACAGATTCCGCAGTTTCATGCTATAATAGGAAAAAATCCGAAAGCTGGTATCATTATGAAGCGTACTCTGTTTCAATATGCATTTCTCTGCACCCTGCTGTCCGTGCTCTGCATCCTGACCGGATGCAGCGTCAAAAGTGAAAAATCCCTGCACCGATGGGCAAAGAGCAATTACGGCAGCAGCAAGATTCTCTCCAAAGACTCCGGCGAAAAATCCCTGACCCTCACGCTGGAGGACAAGGAGTACAAATTCACCTATCACGTCACAAGCAGTCTGTCAGCTTTCATCGTAGACGGCTCCAGCTTCGGGGATACGGAATCCTCCAGCTCCGATTTCCCGGCATGCTACCTCAACTGCTTCCTCGCCTACCACATGCCGGAGCTCTCCCGCCTGGAAACACAGTATTCCGTCACCATCAAGCCGTATACCGGCTATGACCGTACCAGTCTGCTGGAAATCACCGCCGGCGATGCGCAGCAGGGTACCGCCGCAGCACTGGAGGCGGCAAAGATCTGCAAGGCGTATGACAACCGTCATTTCTGGAAACATTCCATCCTCCCCATCATTGATCCGGACGGCAAGGATCTCGGCTGCTACAGCTTCTCCGAGGATCGCTGTCTCACACCGGAGGAGATCAGAACCGCGGAGATCACGACCCAGGCATCATTCTACTGCAAGGATGCCGTACTGGTGCAGACCGAGGACAAGACTTTTGCCGATACCGGTCTGGAGCCGGATGAGGTCGATACGTCCTACAACGAGGATGCACCGCAGAAGCCGGAGGATCCGGTGCGCTACTACTGGTTTGAATCCGGCGGCAAGCGGTTCTTCATCGCGGATGTCCTCCTGAACAATACCGGAACCTGCTTTACTAATGTCTATGAAGCCATCCCCGATGCCACATAATGCCAAGCACCTGCTCCCTGAAACGGAGCAGGTGCTTTTCTTGTGGAAAATGTGCAAAAATTTCCCCTTGCTTTTTTTGTAATAATCTGCTATAATATAACTGTATGCATTATTTCGCTGTCCACACAGAAAGGAAGCTGATTGATAATGAAACATATTCTGAGATACACAGTGCCCGCACTCTGCACGGCAATCCTTTGCCTGAGCAGCGGTGTTTCTGCATCTGCCTACACCGCAGATGACGTCGCAGCCAAGGCACGCGCTGCCGGCTGGCCGGAAACGCTGATCCAGGCTGGCTACAACGAATGGAATACCGGCAATTACACCCAGGAGCAGCTCGACAGGGCTTACAACAGCGTTTCGCAGTACGATGCGGATACGGCTGAGATGGTCTCCGATGCCCTCGGCGTGGACTACATCCCGCCGCGCGGCGAAACGGCTCCGAATACGCCGACCAACGCGCAGACGGATGCGCCGACTAATGCCGTGACCGATGCCCCGACCAGTCCTGCTGCCGATCCCGCGCCGCAGAATGTCACACCGGAAACCAACGCGCCGGCTCCCACAAATGCGCCGGCTCCCACCGCTGCGCCCGTGCAGCCCACACAGTCCGCGCAGCCCGCACAGTCCACACAGCCTGCGCAGCCCGCACCCGCTGCGCCCCTCACCGTGACCAAGACTGACGGAACGACCGAAAACCGCATCGACAAGGCAGAATTTATCAATATGCCGATCGAGGAGAAGAAGGCGTATGTTGCCTCCCTGACCGAGGACTCCAAGAAGGATTTCATGGACAGCCTTACAACCGCTGAGCGCAACAGCATCCTCAAGCAGCTCCCCGCCGACGAAAAGGCAGCCCTCCTCCAGCGCTATGTGGATGCCGCAAAGGATATGGGCATGAACGTTGCCGTGGATTCGATCGCGGATGACAACACCATCTCCATGACCATCCGCAACGAGGGCGGTCAGGTCATCGGCAAGACCGCGGTCGGAACCATCATCGACGAGACAGGCATTTCCCACACAGGTCAGCTCATGACCGCACTTCTGGCGGCTCTGATTTCCGTGCTGGGCTTTACACTGATGTACCGTTACCTCTCACGTCTCGACTGAGAGAAACAAGCCGCTGAAAGGAGAACCCGTTTTGGCTGAAAAAGAAAAGAAAGGACATGCTGCCGTCTATATCCTGACAGCGCTCTGCATGATCCTTCTCTGTACGGCTGCCGCAGGCGCGGCATTGATCGTACCGTATGAAAAATTCAAAACCTACCTCGATATTGCCTTCATGGATGATATGAAGATCGCCCCATCCAACGGACTGAGCGGTCTGGTCATCAAGGAGAACACCGAAATCGCCACTGAGGCACCCGCCGATCAGAAGCTTTCCGATACCGGCGAGATCAAGCGCCCGGTTTTCGGTGAGCAGTACGCCGTTCTGGACTGCAAGTCCGCATCCATCCATGTACCGGTTTACTGGGGCTCCAGCACGGAGCTGCTGGACCGCGGTGCCTGCCAGTCCTCCTCCTCCTCGGTTATCGGTGAAAAGGGCAATGCCGTCATTGATGCGCATGTCAATACCTTCTTTGCCAACCTGAACCAGATCAAGGCGGGCGACGAGATCGTGCTCTACACGACCTACGGCATTTTCACCTACAAAGTACGCGAGTGCGTGACCTTCGAGAATACCGACAAGCGCTATGTGCTCCCGACGGACACCGAGCAGCTCACGCTCTACACCTGTCAGGCACAGGTGCTCGGTACCTCCACAACCCGCATCGGCGTGCTGTGCGACGTGGTATCCAAGCAGTTCTACACCGGAGAGGAGGCGGCACAATGAAGAAAATCCGTTGCTATCTCCCGAATGTCCTGCTGACGTTCCTGCTGGTGTTTGTGCTCATCGCGTGTGAGGCGACCATTCTGACAAGCCGCATCGCACTGAATCCGATGACCTTCCAGGTGCTCACCGACCAGCAGCATCTCGATACCAAGGGCTATGCCTCCTTGCAGACCTATTTCAAGACACGCTCCAACAGCACAGGCATCCCGGCGGATGTCTTTCTGGATCCCGATTCCTACAGCGAATTGGATCTCCGCAGCGGGATTTTGCAGAACACCAATGCGGCACTTGCCTATATGAACGGACAGACAAATGAATATGCACCGTCGCTGGAATTTACCAAGCTGGAGGATGCAGTCCGCAAATTTTTCGAGGACTATGCCGACAAGAACGGCTACAAGAAGGACGATGTGCTTGAGGAAAAGATTCATTCCACCTGCACAGAGGCAGAATCCGCCATCCGGAATGCTGCGGATCCGTTCAAATTCGGAACGCTGTACAGCAACGGCGTGCTCACCAGGGTACGCAGCGCTGTTTCCTATCTGAGTATGGCAATGATCGGCAGCATCGCCGCCGCAATCATCATTCTGATCCTCCTCATCCTCTGCAACCTCAAGCAGATGGAGCATCTGTGCTACTGGATCGGACTGGCAGGCTTCATTGCCGGCGGTCTGATGGCAACACCGTGCATCTACCTGACGGTGACGGATTACTATTCCGGCTTTGCCATCAAGGATCCGCAGATCTTCTCGGCGGTGATCGGCTACCTCAAGCTCCTGACCAGCCGCTGCCTGACCATGGCGATCATTACAGCGATCGTGGGCTTTATCGGACTGATGGGATTCATCCTCCTGCGCGCCACCCAGCGCGAGCCCGATACCAAATAATGCTTCTCCCAGCCTCCCCGGTTTCCGGGGAGGTTTTTTGCATGCCATTCTCCCTCCCCCGCACAGCGGGGGAGGTTGACATTATCTGACAACCGTGCTATAATTGATATATCAACTTTCATTAACGGAGGTATCATTATGGAATTCACAGACCGTAAGCAATACCAGGATCATATCCGCCGCGTCATGATCTCCGAGGAGGAGATCCGTGCCGCCATCGCCAAGGCAGGCGCAGAGATCGATGCCGAATACGCTGGCAAGCCGCTCCTGCTTGTCAGCATCCTCAAGGGGGCGTTTGTTTTCCTCGCCGATCTGTCCCGCGCTGTGTCGATCCCCTGTGAGATCGGCTTCATGCAGGCACAGAGCTACTACGAGGGCACCACCTCCTCCGGCAAGGTGAACATCACGCTCGACCTGACGCAGGACATCAGCCAGTATCACGTGCTCATCGTCGAGGATATTATCGACACCGGACGCACGCTGAAGCTCGTCGCTGAGGAGCTCCGCCGTCGCAATCCGCTGTCCCTGAAGATCATCACCCTGCTCGACAAGCCCGACCGCCGTGTCGTGGAGATCACAGCCGACAGAACGCTGTTCACGATCCCTGATGAATTTGTGATCGGCTACGGTCTGGACTGTGCCGAATACTACCGGAATCTGCCCTATATCGCGGAATACTCAGAAACGTGAGGTGCCGTATGCTCGAAAAGCTCTTTAAGCTCAAGGAAAACAAGACGGATGTCCGCACGGAAATTGCCGCCGGCGTCACCACATTCATGACGATGGCATATATCCTCGCAGTCAATCCGAGCATCCTGTCCGCTGCGGGAATGGACGGCACGGCGGTTCTGATCGCCACCTGTCTTGCCTCCTTTATTGGCACGCTGTGCATGGCGTTCATGGCGAATCTCCCGTTCGCGCTCTCCGCTGCAATGGGACTCAACGCCTACTTTGCCTACACCGTCTGCGGTGCGATGGGCTATCCTTGGCAGGTTGCGCTGCTTGCCGTATTCATCGAGGGCATCATCTTCCTGCTCCTGTCCCTGACCAATGTCCGCGAGGCGATCTTCAACGCCATTCCCCTTTCGCTGAAAAAGGCAGTTTCGGTCGGCATCGGTCTGTTTATCGCGTTTATCGGACTCCAGAATGCGGGACTTGCAACGGATAATGCCGCCACGCTCGTGGGACTGGTGAACTTCCGGGAGAATTTCTCCACCTCCGGCATCTGTGCGCTGCTTGCTGTGATCGGTCTGTTCATCACCGCATCGCTCCACATCCGGAAAGTCAAGGGCTCCATGCTCATCGGCATCTTCGCCACCTGGGTGCTCGGCATGATCTGCCAGCTCTGCGGCATCTATGTGCCGGATGAGACACACTATTCCCTGTTCCCGAGTTTCCACATGACCAATTTCGCCGCCATCGGTGAAACCTTCGGTCAGTGCTTCAACGTGGATCTCCACGCAGTCGGCATTTTCAATTTCATCGTGGTGATCTTCTCGTTCCTGTTCGTGGATCTGTTTGATACGCTCGGCACGCTGATCGGCGTCAGCTCAAAGGCAGGCATGCTCGACAAGGACGGCAAGCTCCCGGCGATCAAGCCTGCGCTCCTTGCGGATGCCATCGCAACCACAGCTGGCGCGGCGCTCGGCACCTCGACCACAACCACCTTCGTAGAATCCGCAGCCGGTGTGGGTGCCGGCGGCAGAACCGGTCTGACCTCAATGACGACGGCAGTTCTGTTCCTCGTGTCGATTCTGCTCGCACCCATTTTCATCGCGATTCCCGCATTTGCAACGGCTCCGGCGCTGATTATGGTCGGGTTCCTGATGTTCACCTCAATCACGGAGATCAAGTTCGACGCGGATCATTACTGTGACGCCATCTCGGCTTATCTCTGTATTCTGGCAATGCCGCTGTTCTACTCCGTATCTGAGGGTATCAGCATCGGCGTTATCTCCTATGTGGTACTGAACCTGGCAGCCGGCAAGGCAAAGAGAATCAACATCGTCATGTATGTGCTGGCGGTGCTGTTCATCCTCAAATATGTGTTCCTGTAAAACAAAACTGAGAGCCTGCTTCGATGCAGGCTCTCTCTTTTTCCATGCTATTCAGTTCTCGCGTTTATGCGTCATGCAGGAGCAGATTTGGGAACCGCTGTTCCATCCGATCCCACAGATAGCGCCGCATGAGCAGGAATGCTGTCAGCGCGATCCCTGTGCCGAGCAGAAATCCCACCAGCACATCCGACGGGAAATGCACATACAGATACAGCCGCGACAGCGCGATCATCGCCGCCAGAATGACGGCGGGGATACCGGCACGCCGCGAATAGCAGAGCATCGACACCGATGCCGCAAAACCCGACAGCGTGTGGCAGGAGGGGAAGGAATAATCCTTCGGAACGGCGATCAGCATGACATCCGGGGGCGCGATCCAGCAGGGACGGTCGCGGGCGGCAAGGAGCTTGATGAGGACATTCCCGACCAGCAGCCCCGTAAGGAGCGCCGCCGACATGGTCAGCCCGCATTTTCGCCATTTCTTGACAGCCACGCAGGTCAGCGCCAGTACAATCCAGATCAGTCCCGCGTTGCCCAGCGACGTGATCTTCGGGACGATCCAGTCAAGGGGACCGTTCCGGATCTCGCTCTGGATCCAGTCCAGGATCGAAAAATCAATGCTCTGAATGGGTTCGGGCATCCCGGTACCCCCTTTCCGTCATGTGGTTTTTTTCTTTCTGCGGACAGAAAACCCGAAATCTCCGCATTTTCTGCCCAGCGCAAAATACTCCCCGTGGGCGTAGGCAAGCAGCCCCGCCTGCTGGAGATTGAGCTTGCCCTTGCTGTCCACATAGCGGTCATCGACCGAAACGCCGGTGATCTCCGCAAGAAACATCGTGTGCGAGCCGAAGATCTTGGTTTCCGTAACCTTACATTCCAGGCTCAGGGGACATTCCTCGATGGTCGGCACCTTCACCGTATCCGACGGCACCAGCGTCAGCCCGCAGAGCCGCGCCTTGTTCACCTTGGCACCGGATTTCATGCCGCAGATGTCCACGGTTTTCGCCATGGCGGACGTGGGGAGATTGATGACGAATTCCCCGCGTTCCATGAGAATCGGGTAGGAATACCGCGACGGCCGCACGGAAATGTATGTCATCGGCGGATGCGTGCTCACGATGCCCGTCCATGCGATTGTGAGGATATTGGGCTTTTCCGCCGTGCCGCAGGTAACCAGCGCGGGCGGGACGGGTGCGAGCTGAACGGAGCCCTTCCAATGCTGACGGCTCATGGCTTACTCTGCCTTGCCCAGCTTGTCGAGCTGATCGAGGGTCAGATAGCGCTCACATTCGTGTTTGTTCGGTCTGCCCATAAGCTTGCGCATCGATTCGCGCACGTCACCCTCCTCAAAGAGCAGATGATACAGCTCCTCGGTGATTGGCATGGGCACGCCGAGCTTCTTTGCCAGATGATAGGCAACCTCGCAGCAGTAGTAGCCCTCGACCGTACCGACCTGCTTGACCGCGTCTGCAGGACTCACACCCTGACCGATGAGGATGCCCGCACGGCGGTTGCGGCTGTGCATACTCGTGCAGGTGACGATCAGGTCACCAATGCCGGTCAGTCCGGCAAAGGTATCGAGCTCCGCGCCCATTTTCAGACCGAGCTGGGTGATCTCATGGATACCGCGGGTCATGAGGGCAGCCTTGGTATTGTCACCAAAGCCCAGACCGTCGCTGATACCGCAGCCGAGGGCGATGATGTTCTTCATCGCACCGCCGAGCTCACAGCCGGGCACATCGGCATTGACATAGAGCCGCAGCGTCCCGGTCGTGAAAATATCCTGGATGTACTCCGCGCAGGAAATATCCGAGCTTGCCACGGCAACCGTTGTCGGGATGCCGATGCTCAGCTCCTCTGCGTGGGAGGGACCGGTCAGCACAACGATGGGGTTCATCGGCGCTTCCTCGTGCAGCACCTCGCTCATGCGCTTGAACGTACCCGCCTCAAGGCCCTTGGAGGTGTTGACAATGACGGTATTCTCCGAAAGATAGGGTGCCGCCTGCTTGGCGACACTGCGCACGAAGGACGACGGAATACCGCAGATGCAGATATCCTTGCCCGTGAGCTTATTGAGATCAGCAGACAGCAGGATGTCCGCCGGGATCTTGACGCCCGGAAGCTTGGAGGATTCGCCGGTTTTGCGGATCTCATCAAGCTCTGCCGGGAATGCCGACCAGACGGTGACCTCGTGTCCTGCATTGCGGCACATGATCGCCAGTGCCAGTCCGAATGCGCCGGAGCCTAATACAAAAATGCTTGCCATAGTGATAATCTCCTTTCTCATGGGTTTTCCGGGGCTTTCCCCAGACCCCTGCAGGGAATGGAATTCCCTGCACCCTTTTCATGCTGTTATTGAGTTAGTGCCGCAAATCCTGAAAATGTTACAGGATTTTCCGGTTCAGCAGGAGCTGCGCTGCCATTCCGGTGAGGAATCCCGCAATACAGCCGGAAAACAGCAGCACCGGCAGATAGCCGAGAACGGCAGTTGTCTGCATGAGCAGGATCGCGGCGAGAATCTGCCCGGTATTGTGCAGCACCGCGCCCAGCACGCTTGCCAGCCAGATCTGTTTTTCGCTGAGGATCGGCTTTACGAGGAGCATCCCCGTCAGACACAGCGCGGCACCGGCGGCGGAATAGAGGAGGGATGCGGGATTCGCCGCAAACACCGCCCCGAGGAAAATGCGCGTCAGAACAAGGAGCACGGTTTCCGGCGCCCGATACCGGAACACGCAGAAAACCGTCACGATGTTGGCGAGTCCGAGCTTGACGCCGGGAATCGGGGTCAGCTCCGGCAGACGCAGCTCGATGACAAAGAGGATGAGCGCGATCCCCGTCAGCACGCCAAGTTCCGCGATGCGCCGCGGCTTCACGGCTCCTCCAGCCGGATCACCAGCTTGTGCGGCAGGCAGACGATCGGCAGACTCTCCGAGCGGAGCATCCCGGTTTTCACGCAGGTCTGGTCGGGGCAGTCCGCATCGGAAATGCAGATGCTCCCGTCCCGGATGGTGATCTCGTTCCAGCCGTTCTCCGATTCGATGCGGAATGTCCTCGTTTCCGCGGTGGGGTATGCCATCGTGTACAGGACTTTCCCGTCCTGCACGATCTCGATGTGTGCCCCCTGCGGCTTGTGCAGGTTCTGCCAGAGGAGCACGCCGCCCGAGCCGAGGAAGATCACGCCGAGGACAATTCCGAGAAGCAGCGCCTTACGGTTCATGGGAGATCACCTCCACGGGAATGGCGGGGAGATCCTGCATATCAAGCCCCTCCGTATAATACAGCGCCGGCTCGTCCGTGATGAGGATCATCCCGAAATCCTGCCGCCGGTTCCATTCCGCAACGGCGCGTTCCTTCCCCATGACGAACAGCGCCGTGGAAAGCGCATCGCAGGTGACGCCGTCCTCGCCGGTCACGGTCACGGAAACTAAACCCTGCTCCGCCGGATACCCCGTCTCCGGGTCGAGGATGTGGTGATAGCGCCTGCCGTTTTCCTCGAAATAGCGCTGATAGCTGCCGGATGTGACGACCGCGCCGCTTCTGGTCATCACCGAGCAGAGAATCTCCGACGGCGCAAACGGATCCGCGATGCCGACCCTCCAGGGGGAGCCGTCCAGCTTGGTGCCGATCACCTCCACATTTCCGCCGAGGGAGAGAATCCCCGATGTGACGCCGTTTTCCTGCAAGACCGAGCGCAGCCGGTCACCCGCATAGCCCTTTGCGAGCGCACCGAGATCCAGCTCTGTGCCGTCGGGGACGGTGATCGTCTCACCGTTCACCGAGATGCGTGACAGATCGGTATGTTCCAGCGCATCGGCAATCTCCCCCGGCGCCGGTACCTGATGCGTATCCTGCGTAAAGCCCCATAGCTTCGAGACGGGGTACATCGCGATATTGAGCGCTCCGCCCGTTTCCGCGCCGCATGACAGCCCCATTTGGATGATCTCCGCTGTTTCGGGGCTGACGGTGACGGGCGTGCCGCGGGCATGGTTGATGCGGTCGAGATCACTCCCGTCCCGCGTCACGGAAAGCAGGCTCTCCAGCCGTTCAATCTCTGTCCGGGTGCGTTCGGGCAATGCCGGATCCTGCGGCCAGACCTTGAACGTCATGTAGGTATCCATGGCGAAAAAATCCCATGACTGCGGCTGGGATGCGGATTGTGCGCATCCGGTCAGGAGCAGCATCACCGGGAGCAGCACCCCGAGCTGTGTTCCACGCATTGTACACCTTCTCTCAACAAGCAATGCCCCCTCCGGCAAAGCCATCGGGGGCAGCGCAAATTATACGTTATAGATCATTTCGGAATAGGTCGGGATCGGGTAGCGGTCACGCGGCATAATGCGCTCCATCGTGTCCGAAATGGTGCGCATACGCTCCATTTCCGGCAGAACGGTGTCATGGAAGCACTGTGCCTGTGCGAGAATCTCCTTGACCTCGTTTGCGTGGTTCACGCGCTGCTCGAGATCCTGGATGGACTCATAGAATGCATCCGCCAGATCACCGAGCTGGTGCGCCATTTTCTCCTCGGTGACAGCTGTCATGCCGATCTGGGTCTTGACAGCGATGCCGTTGCAGAGGTTCTGCACATAGTCGAGGACTGCCGGAAGCAGCTGCTTTCTTGCCATCTCGATCATGGTACGCGCCTCGATGCGCAGGGTCTTGGAGTACTTCTCCAGATGGATCTCAGTACGCGCCTTGACCTCCTCGGGCGTGAAAATGCCGAATTTCTGGAGGATTGCGACATTCTTGGCATCGGAGTAGTGCGGCATGGCATCAACCGTGGACGGATAATTCGGCAGACCGCGGCGTGCAGCCTCCTCCACCCATGCCTCGGAATAGCCGTCGCCGTTGAAGATGATGCGGCGATGGTCATGCAGCACGGATTTCAGCACCTTCTTGACCTCATCCTCGAAGCCCTCCTGCCCTGCGAACGGTTCGAGCTTCTGGGTGAACCAGTCGAGCTCCTCGCAGACGATGGTATTCAGCAGGAAGTTCGGGCATGCGATATTATCGGACGAGCCAACCATACGGAACTCAAACCGGTTGCCGGTGAAGGCAAACGGGGAGGTACGGTTTCTGTCGGTGGAATCCTTGGGGAAGGACGGGAGCGCATTTACGCCGATCTCGAAGGTCTGGGTCTGGGTGCGGAACTTGTCGTCCTCCTCGATTGCCTTCAGAACGGCAGCGAGCTCCTCACCGAGGAACATGGAGATGATCGCCGGGGGCGCCTCATCCGCGCCGAGACGATGGTCATTGCCGGCGGATGCTGCGGAAAGGCGCATCAGATCGGCATATTCGTCCACGCCCTTGATGAGGGCGCAGAGGATGGTCAGAAACTGGAGGTTCTCCATCGGTGTGTCGCCGGGGTCGAGCAGATTCTGTCCGTCGTTGGTGGACATCGACCAGTTGTTGTGCTTGCCGGAGCCGTTGACGCCCTCGAAAGGCTTCTCGTGCAGCAGGCATACCAGCCCGTGACGCAGAGCAACCTTTTCCATGACCTCCATCGCCAGCTCATTCTGGTCGGTGCCGAGGTTGGAGGTCGTGAAGATGGGCGCCATCTCGTGCTGTGCGGGCGCAACCTCATTGTGCTTGGTCTTGGAGTAGATGCCGAGGCTCCAGAGCTCCTCGTCGAGATCCTGCATGTATGCCGCGATACGCGGACGGAGATTTGCGAAGTACTGGTCGTCAAGCTCCTGACCCTTGGGGGGCTTTGCACCGAACAGCGTGCGTCCGGTCAGGATCAGATCCTCGCGCTTATCCCACATCTTCTTGTCGATCAGGAAGTACTCCTGCTCCGCGCCGACGGTGGTCGTCACGCGGGACACGTTCTCATTGCCGAACATCTTCAGGAAGCGGACAGCCACCTTGGACAGCGCATCCATGGAGCGCAGGAGGGGTGTTTTCTTGTCGAGAACCTCGCCTGTATAGGAGACGAATACGGTCGGGATGTAGAGGGAGCCCTCCTTGACAAAGCACCAGGAGGTGGGGTCCCATGCCGTGTAGCCGCGTGCCGTGCTGGTCTGACGCAGACCGCCGGACGGGAACGAGGATGCATCCGGTTCGCCCTTGACGAGCGCCTTGCCGGAAAACTCCATCAGTGCCTTGCCGCCGGGTGCAGGCGCGATGAAGGAATCATGCTTTTCAGCGGTGGAGCCGGTCATCGGCTGGAACCAGTGCGTATAGTGGGTGGCACCCTTTTCGAGCGCCCAGTCCTTCATCGCATTGGCAACGACCTCGGCAGTCGGCATATCCAGCGTCTCGCCCTGCTGCATGATGCGCATGAGCTTCTTGAAGCAATCCTTCGGCAGACGGTCTTTCATGACCTCCATGCTGAACACATTCTGTGCAAACATCGAAGGTACGTTCTTTTTATCGGTCATGGGAACCTCCTAAAAACGATTCAGATTTAGAGCCTACATTTATAATTATAGCACGTTTCCGCGAAAAGTCAAGGTAAAGAAAGGGATTTTTCCGGTAATTACTTACCGTATCAGATTTCACACAACGTTCACAAAAACCACTTGACAAATCTGCAAAATTATTGTATACTGTGAATAGAAACCAACACAGAAAGCGAGGCGTATTCCCATGGCAGCAAATCCTATGAATCAACTCAGCTACGGTCTGTTCGTTCTGACAGCAAACGCAGACGGCAAGGACAACGGATGTATCATCAACACCGTCGGGCAGGTCACAGCGACCCCGAACCGCATCACCATCGCCGTCAACAAATCGAATCACACCCACGACATGCTCATGAAGAACAACCGGTTTACGGTCTCTGTCATCAGCCAGCGGGCGGATTTCTCCCTGTTCAAGCGCTTTGGCTTTGCAACCGGAAGGGATACGGATAAATTCGCGGGATATTCCGCCGTGAAGCGGACAGAGAACGGAACCCTTGCCGTTCTGGAGGGAACGAACGCCTATATCACAGGCAGGATCTTCCACAGCATTGATCTTGGCACGCATACGCTGTTCATCGCGGAGGTCGAGGAGGCAGTAAGCCTTTCCGATGCCCCCTCTGCAACGTATGCCTACTATCATAAATCAATCAAACCCCAGCCGGAAAAGGTCGGTGAGACCCCGGCAGGACAGACCATCTGGCGCTGCACCATCTGCGGCTATGAGTACGTTGGCGACGAGCTCCCGGAGGATTTCATCTGTCCGCTGTGCAAGCATCCTGCATCTGACTTTGAAAAAGTCACTTGATCCCGTTTTGTACCACATACAGGCTGTCCCGGCAGAAATGCCGGGGCTGCCTGTTTTTTCAGGTCTTTTGCACGCACTCATGCGAGCCCCGGCGATCCCCGGAGAAGGCGTGGCTTTTCCGCTTTCTTTTTTTAATCGCCCCTTGACAAGAGGGGCGTTTCGATGTATAATAAAAATTGTACGGTCTGACAGCGAATTGTCAAACTGTACGGCTGACAGATCCGCAGATACAGGAGGGGAACCATGGAGGAGCTGCGTTCGGAACTGCGATTCGCCGCGGTCTGCACGATCGTGATTGACGTGCTGATCTGGGGTGTTTCGGTGCTCTGCATCGGTCCCGGTCTTCCCGTACCGCTCGGGCTTCTTCTGGGAAGTGCCGGGATGTATGCGAATCTGCTGCTCTTGCGGCGAAGTGTTCAGAATGCCGTCTATCACGGCAGAACGAACACGATCGGCGGGTATCTCCTGCGGCTTGCGATCGCATCGGCGGTCATCGGCGCAGGGCTGAAGCTCCCGCAGGTCAGTGCATTGGCGGCAGTGCTCCCGTTTCTGTATCCGAAGCTCATCTTCGGGGTTCTGGCAGTCTGGATGCCCAGAAAAAAGCAATAGAGAATGGAGGGATATCATTCTTGTTTCAGATCAGTGATCTTTTCCGGGGATCACCGGACGGCATTGATGTCAAGGGTCCCGGTATCCTGGTGTCATTCGACATCGGAAACGTGACGATCAACCTCACCGAGACGGTCGTCATCAGCTGGGGGATCATCCTGCTTGTGACGCTGCTTCTCTTGTGGCTGACGAAGGATCTCAAGACCAACAATATCTCCAAGCGGCAGGTCGCTGCCGAATGGATGGTAACCACGGTCTACGGTCTGGTCGAGGACACAATGGGCAAGCAATGGCGCAGCTTCGCACCCTACATCGCGGCACTGTTCACCTTCTCGATCACGGGAAGCCTGGTGAGCATGCTCGGACTGCGAAGCGTCACGGCGGACTTCAACGCACCGCTTACCTGGGCGCTCGTCACGTTCGTGTTCATCCACGGAACGAACATCAAGACCCACGGCTTCGGCGGATATCTCAAGGGCTATGTGGACCCGGTGCCGGTGATGCTCCCGATCAACATCCTCAGCGAGCTTTCCACCCCGGTTTCCATGAGTCTGCGTCACTTCGGCAACGTGGTCAGCGGCATGGTCATCACCAGCCTGCTGTATTTCGCGCTGTCCGCTGCGACCAAGGCGATCGGCGTCGCATTCCTGACCATCGGCGTGCCGGCTGTGCTGTCGCTGTACTTTGACCTGTTCAGCGGTTTCATGCAGGCATTTGTATTCATCATGCTGACAATGGCATACATCTCTAATGCCGACGCTAGAAACGAAGCGTAATTTCAAGTCATAATCATCTGGAGGTTACTATTATGGAAAACATTGATTACAGAGAAGCCATCGTACTTGCTGCATCCGCAATCGGCGCGGGCACCGCTATGGTAGCCGGTATCGGACCTGGTATCGGTGAGGGCTACGCCGTTGGTAAGGCGTGCGAATCCATCGGCAGACAGCCGGAGAGCTCCGGCGCCGTTACCAGAACCATGTTCATCGGCTGTGCCGTTGCCGAGTCCACCGGTATCTACGGTCTGCTCGTGGCACTGCTCCTGATGTTCGCGAATCCGTTCATCGGCAAGCTGTCCTGACAGCCCGCCTAGGAGGGTACGATTTTGAATTGGAATCTGGATTTTTTAACGATTGATGTCGGTACGATCCTCTTTACGCTCATCAATACCCTGCTCATCTTTTTAGCGTTCAAATTCATCCTGTTCAAGCGCGTCGATGCGATCCTAGCACAGCGCCAGCAGGAGGTCAGCACGACCTATTCCAAGGCTGACGATGCCCTCGCCGCTGCAAATTCCGATAAGGAAAAGTATGCCGAGGCACTCGCCGGCGCCAAGGACGAGGCAGCCGAGATCATCACCCGTGCCGAGAAGAAGGCACGCCTCGAAGGTGATCTCATCATTTCCGAGGCGAAGACCGTGGCTGCGGATGTCCGTGAGAAGGCTGCGGCTGCGACCGAGCGTGAGAAGGTACAGGCTAGAGCCGAGCTCCAGGGTGAGATCTCTGATCTCGCAGTTGAGCTTGCCCAGAAGATCATGGAGAAGGAGATCGACAAGGCAGATCATGCCCGTCTGATCGAGGACTTCTTGCAGGAGATCAGCGCCGAGGGTGACAAGGCATGACCCAGCAGACAGTAGGTAAGGTATACGCCGAGGGGCTGTTCCTGCTCGCGCAGGAGGAGCATACCGAGGAACAGGTATACAAGGAGCTGAACGAAGCGGCTGACGTGATGGCGCAGCATCCGGAGTTTGTCGAGCTTGTCGATGTACCGACGCTCGATATTTCCGAGCGTATCGCCATTTTAAAGCGCGTCATCGGTGACGGCGCGGGCATCACGGAGAAATTTCTCTGCCTGCTCGTCGAAAAGCACCGGTTCCGCAGATTGCAGGAGATCCGTTCCGACTTTAACAAGCTTTATCACGAAGCCTTTGGCATCGCAGAGGTCTTTGTCACGTCCGCTGTCGCACTCAGTGACAAGCAGCGTGAGGAGCTGAAAGCCGTTCTTGGCAAGAAGCTTTCCAAGACCATCGAGCTGCGTGAGAGCGTGGATGCCGCGCTCCTCGGCGGTATGGTCGTCCAGTACGGCGATACCCGCATGGATAATTCCCTGCGCACGAGAATGCAGCAGTTCAAACAGCAGAATTGAGGTGCAAACATGAATTTACGCCCGGATGAAATATCCAGCATTATCAAGGACCAGATCAAGCACTACCAGTCCAAGATCGAGCTGTCTGATGTCGGCACCGTCATCACAGTCGGAGACGGTATTGCGAACATCCACGGTCTGGAGCAGTGCATGTCCGGCGAGCTGATCCAGTTTGAGAACGGTACCTACGGTATGGCGCTCAACCTGGAGGAGGACAGCGTTGGTGCGGTACTCCTCGGCTCGGATGCGGACATCAAGGAGGGAAGCTCCGTCAAGCGGACCAAGACGATCATGTCTGTTCCGGTCGGTGAGGCACTTCTGGGGCGCGTTGTCAACGCCCTCGGACAGCCGATTGACGGCGAGGGACCCCTGAACACCGACAAGACCGCGCCGATTGAGAAGGTTGCGTCCGGTGTTATCACCAGAAAATCCGTCCACAAGCCCCTGCAGACCGGCATCAAGGCAATTGATTCCATGATCCCGATCGGACGCGGTCAGCGTGAGCTCATCATCGGCGACCGTCAGACCGGCAAGACCGCGATTGCACTTGATACCATCATCAACCAGAAGGGGCAGGACATTATCTGCATCTATGTGGCAATCGGTCAGAAGCGTTCCACCGTTGCGACCGTTGCCGAGACGCTGAAAAAGGCAGGTGCGATGGACTACACGATCATCGTATCCGCAACCGCCTCGGAGCTGGCGCCCCTGCAGTACATTGCGCCGTATTCCGGCTGTGCAATGGGCGAGTATTTCCTCGACCAGGGCAAGGACGTGCTGTGCATTTATGATGATTTGTCCAAGCATGCCGTTGCGTACCGCGCACTCTCCCTGCTGCTGAAGCGTCCGCCGGGACGTGAGGCATATCCGGGTGATGTATTCTATCTGCATTCCCGTCTGCTCGAGCGTGCGTGCTCCTATAATGAAAACTACGGCGGCGGCTCCCTGACTGCGCTCCCGATCATCGAGACACAGGCAGGCGACGTATCCGCATACATCCCGACGAATGTCATTTCCATCACGGACGGTCAGATCTTCCTCGAGACGGATCTGTTCAATGCCGGTGTCCGCCCTGCTGTCAATCCGGGTATCTCTGTTTCCCGTGTCGGATCGGCAGCGCAGATCAAGGCGATGAAGAAGGTTTCCGGCTCTCTGAAGCTGAGCTATTCGCAGTACCGCGAGTTACAGGCATTCTCCCAGTTCGGCTCCGACCTCGATCAGGATACCAAGAACCGTCTGTCCATGGGCGAACGCATCGTGGAGGTGCTCAAGCAGGACAGGAACTCTCCCGTTCCGGTTGAATTGCAGGTGGTTATCATCTATGCCGTTACCAAGGGCTACCTGAAAAATGTCCCGGTCAGCCAGGTGCGCGACTATCAGGAGAAGCTCTTTGCGTACATGCGCGACGAGCAGGCGGAGGTTTTGCAGAACATTCTCGACACCAAGGATCTGACAGCCGAGAACGAGACAAAGCTCCAGGAAGCGCTGATCGCGTTCGGCGGTCAGTACAATGCTGAGGTATAAGCCATGCCGAATTTAAAGGATATCAAGCGGCGCATCCATTCCGTGGAAAGCACCATGCAGATCACCAAGGCGATGGAGCTGGTGGCATCCTCGAAATTCCGACGTGCCAAGGAGCGCTCCGAGGCAGCCAAGCCGTTCTTTGAGCAGACCTATACGCTCATGGCGGAGATTGCCGCGGAGGATCCGTATTTTGATTCGCAGTTCGTACACAAGCGCATGGAGCACGGCTCGGTGCTGCTGATCGTCATTGCAGGCGACAGAGGACTTGCCGGCGGCTTCAACTCCAACATCATGAAAATCGCGCAGGCGCGGATTGACGAGGTCGAGTCCTACGGCGAAAAGGCGGTCATTCTGCCCATCGGTCAGAAGGCGGTGGATTATTTCACCCGCCGCGACTGCAAAATTCTGGCCAGCTACGACCATGTGGCAGAGCATGCAAGCATCTATCTGGGCATGGACATCGCGGAGAAGGTCATTGCGGCATACAAGCGCCACGAATCGCTGCAAAGCGTGGAACTGGTGTTCACGAACTATGTGTCCCCGATCTCGCAGGTGGCGATGTGCATGAATGTCATCCCGCTGACCCGTATGCCCGGCAGCCTTTCCACCCAAAGCGTGGTGGAATACGAGCCCTCGCCGGAGGTGGTGTTTGACAGAATCGTCCCGCAGTATGTGGCAGGACTGATTTACGGCGCGGTATGCGAGAGTGTGGCCAGTGAGCTGGCTGCCAGACGTACGGCAATGGATTCTGCGACAAAGAACGCAGAAGAGA
>ONEQ01000219.1 GCA_900316885.1 uncultured Eubacteriales bacterium
TTGTTTGTCAGCTGTACCGCTCGGTCGATGGATATTCATTCAGTCCTTGAGTGGTGCCGCTAACTAACCCCCTCCCCAGAGGGGAGGGGGCTATATATGGGGGCTTCGCCCCCAAACCCCTTGGCGGGGCTTGCGCCCCGCACCCCTTAAGTTGTGGACAGTGATTGGGAATCTCTAAAAAGCCCGGGAGGTGTCCGCAGCGAAATCAGTTCATGATCGTCTTGGATGCGCTGTTGCCGCTCTTTACGCGGTAGGTGACCGACTGTCCGGTCTGACCGTGCTCCTGCAAGCCGTGCAGATACCGGGTAAGTGCAATCACATCACCGACGCCGGTCTGCCCGTCGCCGTCACAGTCTGCCCATTTGTCAGTGGATCCGGCAAGAACCGCACGCTTGAGCAGCGCCAGATCATACACATCG
This sequence comes from uncultured Eubacteriales bacterium, assembly GCA_900316885.1. Classification (GTDB taxonomy): domain Bacteria; phylum Bacillota; class Clostridia; order Oscillospirales; family Ruminococcaceae; genus UBA3855. Next base: position 420 of record ONEQ01000219.1, read on the forward strand.
ATCTCGTTGCTCATATCCATATCACCGTAGTACCAGGGCTTGTCCTGCACAGGTGTCAGGTCGATCTCCTCCTTTGCCGTGTAGTAGTATTCCGGCTCCGGTACCTCCTTGGTGTACACGCGGAAGAAATCCATCGATCCGTTCAGACCGTCCCCTGCCGTTCCGCCGATCGTATACACAGCGTCCGGCTTGACAACATCCACCGGATCCAGCGTGATCGCACCGGATGCGGCAGTCTTGCCGTTGACCACGAGCTTGCCCTCATCGCCGGACAGCACCACGCTTGCCGTGAACCACTCACCGGGCTTATAGGCATTTTCAGCGACGAGCTTCTGTGTCGTCTCGCCGTCCTTGATGACGAAGATCAGGCTGCCGCCCAGCGCGGTCAGTCCCAGATAGCTCTTCTGATTGCCGAACCGGAACAGATACCCCGCCTGATCGTCACGGAGGAGCGCCGCCGTCTGGTAGGTCGCATCGTGCAGCATCGCATACGAGCTGTCTGCCGCGAGATAATTCGTATTGTCAAAGGTCACAGTGCCCTTGGCGGAGGTGCGCTCTGCCTCCCAGAGGGGCTTGTGCATGGGTGCGGCATAGGTCGAGGTGTAGGCATCCGCGAGCGATGCGCTGTCAAATTCCAGCGCTGCCGTCTGACCGTCGGTGTAGGGACGGGCGGAAACATAGCTGTCGGGCGCTGCCCAGCCGTACATGGAGCCCTGCTGGAGGGTCCTGCCGGAATCGTCATAGTAGTCGCCGTCCGGCATTGCCTGACCGGATGCCTTGCCCTTTGCATAGAGGAACGCCGTGCCCTTGACCGTTGCCTTTCCGGAAACGGTATACGCATCGGTGACCATCGCGCTTTCCAGAACGCGCGCATCTTCGGAGATCACAGCCTGCCCGCAGACGCAGGCACTGTCACCGATAATCGCATTGCCGGACACCCGCGCATTCCCTGCCACAACGGCATGACCGAGGATTCTTGCGTTGCCGGAAACATCCGCATAGCCCAGAACCTGCGCATTTTCTGCAACATAGACAGAATCTGCGACCTTTGCGGTATCCGCCACAAAGCCGCCGCCGTTGGGATGCACATGCCCCTGCACGCCGGCATCATACTTCTGCTGCACCGATGCACCCTTGATCTCGACTGCATACGGATAGCGTGTCTTGGAAAGGAACGGAACGTGGTTCTCATCAAATGCACCCTCACCGAACGCCCATGCCACGCCGTTATGCTGCCATGTGTCGGCGTCGGGGGTCGCGGTCACGACGAGATATGCCTTGACGTCCGATTTGGTCATGGTCACGCTCATCGTCTCGCCGGCTTGAAACAGATCGGAATAATGTGCCCGCCCGTCAAATGTCTCCATGACGATGCATGCACGCCAGTCCGCACCCCTGACATCCGTCAGCCCCTCCAGACGGACGGAAATCTTCGCATCGTCCGGCACCAGCGGGATGATGTTCACGCCGAACTGCTGCGGTGCGCGATCGGTCGGAACGGTATAGACCTCGTTTGTCTGGACGCGGTCGGAGATCATGACCTCCTGTGCATCACTGACGCGCTCCGGCACGGTGAAGATCTGGTTCCAGCTCCACGGCTGCTCAGCGAGCATCTGGTTCTGCCGCGCCATGTAGCTGTCGTGATGCGCAAAGTCCAGTGTCGCAAGCCGCTTGGCATAATGTCCGAGCGTGTCCTTGATGTCCGCTCCGCCGATGCGTGCGATCTCGTCATAGGGATACTCGTTCACCTTGCCCTCCTGCATGAGCGTTTTCACGAAATCCGGTCCGTACTTGCCGAGCTTATCGGGATTCTCCGTGAGGTATTGCAGGAACGCCCAGGATGCGTAGTTATCGCGTCCGAGAATGGGCGTGAAATGGAGATTCTTCATGTAGGTCTCGAAGTAGTCCGTTCCGCTTGCAGGATCCTTCACCCATTTCTGATAGTAGTCGGAATAGAGGAACTGCTCGCGGTACCAGTTGGCGATTGCCTCCCACCATGCCTGCACATACTGGTTATCGTTCCAGCCGTACTGATGTGCGGTCACCACATGACCGAACTCATGCGGCAACACCCACGAGGGATTCGGACTGTTCTGCATGGAATCGACGCAGCAGAACATGAACGCATAGCCCTGGTTATCATACCCCATATACGCCCAGTCTGCCGGCACCTCTGACCCGTCTGTGGTTTTCAGTCCGGTATTGTGCAGGTAGAAATTGACCTTGTAGTGTTTCCCGTCACGCAGGGCGGGATTGACCGATTCCGTGGGCGGATTCATGGACAGCCCGTCCATGTAGACCTTCCAGCATGCTTCGAGATGCTCCGCATTTTCGGCAAGAAACGCCTCATTCACGCGGGCGCTGTCCTTCCCGGTGTCACCCCAGTAGAACTTGAAATGCTCCGATTCCCAGGTGTGGACGCCGGTCATATCGATGTGGGAATTCCGCGTGGAAAGTGCCGTCTCTGCGGCAAGGACACGGCTTGTGTCTGCTGTCAGGGGATACCCTCCCGCCAGTCCGCAGGAGATCACCGCCGCACATACGGCGGCAAGAATACGCTTGTGTTTCATCTTCCGATTCCTCCCATTGTCTGTAAGCTTCATCATCTTCTTTTTACCGCGGCTTCCTGTTTCACCGCGCTCATATTTTTATTGTACAGGATTTTTCCACATATGTCAATAGATTATAGTGCAATTCTGCTTTCCCGCATTGTATAGCCGGACTGTAAAATAAGCTCACAGCCATGCATCATTCTCCGCACAATAGTACAGTCATACACCCCCGTTTCAAGCCCTTTCTATCCGCAGCACCTGTACGGGAAGGGTGTATGCCGAAAGTATCACATTTCACATTTTGTCTATTGATTTATCAATTTATATCGTGTATAATATGAAAAGCAAGTATTCATGAGATCGCCTTGCACCTGAGCAGGACTGCCCCAAACCGCGCAGAAGCTGACAGCCTGTTCCGCAGATGATCGTAGTTAAGGAGGCTGACATATGAATTTTGATTTTCAGGCTTATGTGGACAGAATCAACGGAATGTCCGGCATATATGCGTTTGATGTGCTGCCGGACGGCAGCTACAGTGAGATCCGCCTGATGGCGATCCGAGGAGGCGTGCAGGGCATGGAACCCGATGCACCGAAATTCTATCCCGGTATTCCGTGGCGGAGATACTACACAGATCTCAATTTTGAGAGCTATATCTATAAAAGCGCCTCCTGCAATGAATTCCTGTATTCCTATGCCAATGCGCACGGACACTGGGTAAAGGGCTTCTATATGCCGCTGCTCCTTCCGGAGGACGAAGCGGGCGCAGATCAGGCGCCGGAGCAAAAGCCCCAAACGCTCTATTGCCTGTATACCGGTACCTTTTCCATGCAGCTTGATTCCACCGCCATGTCCGGTCATTCCCCGGAGGTTGCTGCCGCTGTGACGAATATCAGCGTCAAGCTGCACGAAACGCAGAATTTCCACCAGGCGATGGCAAGAGGGTCTGCGATGCCGGAACATGCAGGCTGTATACGGTCGATTCCAGCCGGCAGCACTGCCGTCTCATCAGCACTGACGGTGTGGAGGCTGAGGAGCTGGAGCAGATTTCCAAGGATATGTCACGCTCTCCGTATGAGATCGCAGCAGCATGGGAGCAGGATCTGGACGGAAGTGACTGCCTGATTCTGGATGATCTGCGCATTTTGCAGGAACGCGATCCGGCGTGGTATCAGTCGCTCTGCACCTACGATATTAAGAACATGATTCTGTATGCGGTCAGGAATCATCAGTCGCTTGTCGGATTCATCTGGGCAGCCAATTTCGATGCGGCGAAAATGGTGCAGATTAAGGAAACACTGGAGCTGACCTCGTTCCTGATTGCCGCGGTTATCGCCAATCACCAGCTCGTTTCCAAGCTGGAGGAAAAGAGCACCATTGACGGTCTGACACAGGTCAGCAGCCGGAATGCCATGAATGACCGCGTGGATCGTTTTGTAGCCGGTGCCGAGCAGCTGCCTGCCGTTATGGGTGTCGCGTTTGCCGATCTGAACGGGCTGAAAACCGTCAATGACGATGAAGGACACGAGGCTGGAGACAGACTGCTGGCAAGAGCCGGTTCCCTGCTCAAGCTGGCGTTCGGTGATTATGAGATCTACCGCGCCGGCGGCGATGAATTTGTGATACTCTGTCCGGGAATCACGGAGGAAAAGCTGGAGCATCTGATACGGCAGCTGCGTTCGCTAGCGGACAGCACGGATGTGAGCTTTGCGGTCGGCTCGGTTTATGCCTCAGGCGATTATGATATCCGCAAGGTGCTGCATACTGCCGACGAACGGATGTACAAGGACAAGCAGGAATATTACCGTCAGCATCCGGAGAAGGACAGATACAGACAGCAAAAATAGTAAGAGAACCGGAGCAGCTGTGACATGTGTCATTCTCAGTGTTCCTCCGTCAAATTGCCGAATTTCTCATCTTTGAATTGTACAAAACAGAGAAATTTTCTGTTTAAGCGCAATATCCGGGATCGGAAAACGTTATAGTCTGTAAAGGCAATTGTTTCAAGCTGCCAAATGAACAGGAGGGATTATCATGAAAAAACTGACCGCATTACTGACAAGTATGATGCTGCTCGCTTGCATGGCTGCTGTGCCCGTGCAGGCTGCACACACCTTTGAGACCGCCCGGACGGACGACTATTGTAAAGAGCTTCTGGAAACCTGCTCCGACTGCTATTCCCTGAATGCAGACGGCGTGTATACCTACACGAAATGCGTTTACCATACAGGCACGAACATGTTTGAGCCGTATATCGCAAATCCGGGTACCTATGACCGGAGTGACCTGCTGCTGTCGCTGGCGCGGATCCATCCGGAAAGCAAGTTCCTGGTGAAGATCGATCTGCACGGTGATATTAGCGGCGAAGCCGCGCGTCTGGCGGAAAACGGAATCAAGGTGGATTCTGTTGACGGCAATACGCTGTACGCCGTCATGAATGCGGAGCAGGTGGAAAACTTCCCCGCATCGATAATGTTCGGGTATCTGCTCAGTCTTGCACCGTCAGAGGAGGAGGTACAGGAAACACCGGCACCTGCGGCGGTTACAGCCGGCGACCTGAACGGCGACGGCAAGACCGACATCATGGATGTCATCCGCCTGAACAAGGCGCTGCTCGGTGTCGAAAAGCTCACAGATGCGCAGAATACGGCTGCGGATCTGGACAACGACGGCAAGATGACGTCAAACGATGCACTGGCGCTGCTGAAAAAGATCCTGGGCACTGTCAAGCAGGATCCGGTTGAATATACGGTCAATCTGTCGGCTTCCTACACAGCACAGGACTCCTATAAAGTCAGAATCGACGAAAAGACAATCCTCGGACAGACCAAGTTTGCGCTGGATCTGCTCCGCAAAACCGCAAAAGCCGGTGAGAACACGCTGGTATCGCCGTACTCCGTTTCGCAGGCACTCGGAATGACCGCGAACGGCGCAAAGGGTGCCACACTCGAAGAAATGGAAACCGTGCTCGGCGGTTCAATGGACACGCTGAATCCGGCATTCTACACAATGCGCACGAAGGCATCCAATAACGAATATGCCAAGCTCTCTACGGCAAATTCGATCTGGGTCAAGAACGGCTATCCGGTACGGAGCGATTTCCTCCAGAAGAATGCGGATTTCTATGACGCGGATGCGTTTGCCGCACCGTTCAACGAGTCCACCAAGGATGATATCAACCACTGGGTGAACGAAAAGACCGATCACATGGTACCGCAGATCCTCGACAAGATCCCGGAGGGTGTGCGGATGTATCTGATCAATGCCGTGGCGTTTGATGCAAAATGGGAGAAGCAGTATCAGGAAAACAAGGTCAGAGACGACAAATTCACTGCTGCTGACGGAAAGAAGCAGGATGTGAAGATGCTGTACAGTGACGAGTACTTCTATCTTGCAGACGCCCATGCAACCGGCGTTATGAAAAACTATGAGGGCGGTCAGTTCGGCTTTGCGGCGCTCCTGCCGGAGAAAGGCATGACACCGGAAGCGTATCTCGAATCCCTCACGCCTGAGGCACTGCACCAGATGCTTGCCGAACCGGAGAATACAAAGGTCAAAACTGTCATGCCCGAATTTTCCTATGATTTCGGAACGCTGCTCAACGATCCGCTCAAGAAGATGGGCATGAACACGGCATTTGACGAAGAACGCGCAGATTTTTCCGGCATGACGGACTTTTCTGCCGACACAGACGAGATGCTCCGGTTGTATATCAGCAGAGTCATCCACAAGACGCACATCGAGGTATCGCCGGTCGGCACACGCGCCGGTGCGGCTGCGGCAGTGGAGATGATGACTGAGTGTGCAACGGCTCCCCAGGAGCCGCCGAAGGAGGTTGTTCTGGACAGACCGTTCGTTTACATGATCGTGGACAAGAATACAAGTCTTCCGATCTTCATTGGCACATTGAATTCTGTTTCCTGAAAGCGCATTGCTGTCCGATACGCTGCGTGCTAAACGCAAAACGCCGCCCCCGGGATTGGACTCCCAGGGGACGGCGTTTTTCATGTTTCAGGATCAGGTTTCACCGAGAATCGTTCCAAACAGCAGTGAACCGATCGCATCATAGATCAGAATGGACGAAAGGAATTTGGTGGTTCTTTTCGTGTTCCCGAAAAAGAGGAAGCACCACAGCGCAGTAAAGAGTATCGTGTTGCTGATACCGGTCAGTCTGTACCATGTTACCATATCCATATCCGGCTTGAAGAGAAGAACAATCGGATATGTCGCAATGTGCAGAAGATGCGAGCCCCAGTTGCCGATAAATGCGAACAGATAGGGAGGCAGGTA
>ONEQ01000019.1 GCA_900316885.1 uncultured Eubacteriales bacterium
CCACCCGACAGACATCCGCGTTTCCATTTTCAATATTATGGCGACGGTCGGCGGGTCAGTCAGTCTGATTGCGTTTATCGTTTCGGCGTTCAACGGTGTAGCTGCCTGGAATCTGGCGGCACTCCTGTGCAGTATCCTGATCTCGGTATCCCTGCTGGTCTATTCCAAAAAAACCGGCCGCTACCGTGTCTGCTACCTGCTGACGATCTTGATGATCTTTGTCATCATGTTCCCGGTCATGTTCTTCACTGCCGGCGGACTGCGCAGCGGAATGCCGATCTATTTTGTGTTCGCGGTGTCCTACACGGTATTCATGCTGGAAAACCGGCTCGGTCTGCTGATCTCGGCAGGGGAGATCGTGGAGTATGTTGTGTGCTGTGTGACCGCGATGCATTACCCGCAGACGGTCATACCGTTTGACAGCGAGCATGCCGAAATCGCGATGGCGGCGACGGTCTATCTCCAGACGCATCTGTATCACAAGCAGCAGCAAAAGACGGAGGATGCGCTTGCGGAGGTGCGCTTCCAGAGCCGCGCCAAGGACGTGTTTCTGGCGAATATGAGCCACGAGATCCGCACGCCGATCAATATCATCCTCGGCATGAGCGAGATGATCGACCGCACCGCAACCGATGTGCAGGTGCTGGGCTTCAACGAAAAGATCCGCCTTTTCGGGAAGAAGCTCCTCACGATGATCCGCGATGTGCTGGATATCACCAAAATCCAGACCGGACAGACCGAGCTGGAAACGACTGCCTACCGTCTGGAGGAGATCGTGATGGAGCTGGAAATGCTCGGCGGTGAGCTGGCATCCCAGAAGCAGCTCGCGTTCACGGTGAAGCGGGAATTTGAGGACACGCTGACGCTCGTCGGGGATAAGGAGCATTTTCTCCAGATTCTGAGCAATCTGGTCACGAATGCGGTGAAATACACCGAGCGCGGCGGCGTAACCCTGCTCGTGCAGGCGGAGCCGGAGGATGGCGGGAGCTGCCGGCTGACCGTCAGGGTTGAGGATACCGGCATCGGCATCCCGGAAAGCGAGCTGCCGCATCAGTTCGAGATCTTCTACCGCGTCGAGCGCAGCCGTTCCGTGGAGGGAACGGGCATCGGTCTTGCCATTGTCAAGGAGCTGACCGACCGGATGGGCGGCGAGATCAGCGTGGAGAGCATGGTCGGTGTCGGATCGGTATTCACGGTCACGCTCACGCAGGCGGTTTCGGCGCAGCCCGCCGAGGAGCGCAGCAGCACCGGAACGCATTACATTGCGCCGGACTGCCGGATTCTCGTGGTGGACGACAATCCCGAAAACCTACAGCTTCTCAAGACGCTGCTCGGCAGAACCATGCTGCAGATCGACACGGCGGAAAGCGGTGTGGAGGGCATCCGGCTTGCCGCGGCGAATGCCTATGACATCATCATTCTGGACTATATGATGCCGGAAATGGACGGCATCGAGACACTTTCCCGCATGAAGCAGAAGGGGATCGAAGCGGCGTTCATCGCCCTGACCGCCGATGCCATCGCCGGAACGGGCGCGAAGATGCTTGCCGCGGGCTTTGCCGAATACGTCACAAAGCCCGTAGACTGGACGAAATTCGAGCAGGTGCTGCTCCGGTATATTCCGAAGGAAAAGGTCGCATTCGAGAGCCGCCAGTAGTCGGCGGTCACGCCGGAGCAGATCGCCGCACTGACCGGGCACATCGAGCACTGCGAGCTGGATATTGCCTACGGTCTGCGCCGTGTGGATCACAGCATTGCCATTTTCCGGAAGATCCTGCTCCTGTTTTGCAGCCATTTTTCGCAGAACAGCGAAAAATCGGCGCAATTGCTTGCAGACGCCGACTGGCAGGGGCTCTGCCTTGTGATGCATTCCCTGAAGGCGCAGGCGCGGGGCATCGGCGGCACGCTGCTGGCACAGATGGCGGAAACGATGGAGCACAAGCTCCGGCAGGGTGACGTGATTTACGCAAAATCGGCATTTCCGCTGCTGCTCCTACAATGGGAGCGCACGCGGGCACATGCAGCGATTCTGGCGGAGATGCTCCCGGAATCGGAGGAGGAACCGGCATCCGATACGGTGCAGTCCCTCACGGAGCAGGCAGTTCACGCGCTGGAGAACAATCTCTGGCTGAATGCCCGTGAAGCCGTGGAAGCTCTGCAAAAGCAGGACAGTCAGAATCCGAGATATGAAGAAATCCTGCAGCTCATCGAGCAGTTTGCGTTCAAGGAAGCACTTGCAGTTTTGCAGAACGGAGGGGATACCGCATGAATGAACCCAAAATCATGGCAATTGACGATGATATGGAGATGCTCAAGCAGCTTGCCGTCATGCTCGGAAAGCAGTACGCTGTCAGTGTGATGACGAGTGCGGCGCAGGCATTGGAGGCGCTGCACTGCGGGGAGCTTCCCGACCTCATTCTGCTGGACGTGATGATGCCGGAAACCGACGGATTCTCCATGATGGAGCATCTCAAGCGCGACCCGGCGCTCAGCCGGATTCCGGTCATTTTCCTCACGGGTATGACCGACACGGATGATGAGATCCGGGGGCTGTTTCTGGGTGGCTCGGATTATATCCGCAAGCCGTTCCACCGGGAGGTACTGCTGGCACGCATTGCGGTGCAGCTCTCCGCGCACAAGCGCAAGCCGGAAACCATCTCGCCGGAGATCGCAGCCATGCTCACCGAGAACGAACGCAAGGTCGCAGAGCTGCTCTATCAGGGCTATACCGGAAAGGAAATCGGTGACCGGCTGTTCTTCTCGTACAGCTATATCAAGAAGCTGACAGCGTCGCTGAAGGTCAAGCTCGATGCCAATACGCCGGGGGAGCTGATGCGCAAGCTGCGAAAATAGGCATGGAAAAACTCCCGCAGAGTGATCTGCGGGAGTTCGTTTTGGGGATCAGTCCTCGTTTTTCGGGTTGATTGCTTCTTTGAGTCCTCTGCCCGCTTTAAAAGCAGGAGCCTTGCCGGACGGAAGCTGAATCGGTTCCTTCGTGCGCGGATTCAGGCAGCGCTTCTCACTGCGCTCACGGACATCAAACGTGCCGAAGCCTGTGAGGACGACCTTTTCACCGTTTGCAAGTGCATCGCGGATCGTATCGAAGATGTAGTTCACATCATCCTCCGCGTCCTTCTTCTTGCGGTCGCGTGCCTTGGCGTACATTGCGATCAGTTCAGACTTGGTCATAGGTAGTATCCTCCTGTATCATAAATTAGCCCTGCGTCCTTGCCGGGCTGATAGTTCTAGGTTCCGCTCTGCCCGGATTTCGCCTGATTCCAGTAGAGATCCAGCTCTTCAATGGGCAGATCGGGCATATTTTTTCCGTCTGCGGAAACAAGTGTCTCTGTATCCGAGAAACGTTTCGTGAATTTCGCAGTCGCACGGGACAGCGCTTCCTCTGCATCGATTCCCAGATGCCGCGCCGTATTCACGCACGAGAACAGCAGATCACCGAGTTCATCCGCCATCTGCGCCTTGTCACCGGATGCAATCGCCTCCGCAAGCTCCTGACGCTCCGCTTCCACACACGAGAAGGCGTCCTCTGCACAGCGGAAATCCATCCCTGCACGGGCAGCACGCTTGCCGACCTTCTGCGCACGGGCGAGAGCCGGGAGCGATTTTGCGACGCTTTCGAGCGTATCGGTATAGCGCTCCTGCCCTTTGGTTTCCTTTTTGATGGCATCCCAGTTTTTCAGCACATCTGCGGTATCGTTCACCTTGACATCACCGAATACATGCGGATGGCGCACGATGAGCTTCTTGCAGATCTCGTCGCAGACCTGCTCGAAGTCAAACGCCTTGTCCTCCTCGGCAAGCACGCAGTGGAAAACCACCTGCAAGAGCACATCACCGAGCTCCTCGCGCATGAGCTCCATGTCGAGCAGATCGATCGCCTCGACTGCCTCATATGCCTCCTCGAGAAAATCATTCCGGATGGACTGGTGATCCTGCTCCTTGTCCCACGGACAGCCGCCGGGGGAGCGCAGGAGCCGGACAATTTCACGCAGATCCTCGATTCCGTAGTGCTCCTTCTGCGTATATTCTACCATAGCTTCACCTTATCTCAGCTCGGTCGGCACAAATCCGACCTTCTTGTAGACCTTATTGAGGGTACGATAGGACATCTTGAGTGCCTCGCCCGCACAGCGGGTGTAACATTCCTTGAGGTACGCCTTGTCCTGGATCAGGCGGGCATACTCCTCCCGTACCGGTGCGAGGTGATCGGCAACCGCCTCGCCGACAGCCATCTTGAAGGTGCCGTAGCCCTGCCCCTCGAACTCCTTGACAGATTCCTCGATGGTCTTGCCGGATACGGCGGAATAGATGGTCAGCAGATTGTTGATGCCGTCCTTGCCCTCCTTGAAGGCGATCTCCGTATCGGAGTCGGTGACAGCACGCTTGAATTTGCGGATGATGGTGTCCTTGTCGTCCAGGATCAGAATGACAGCATTCGGGTTGGTGTCGGACTTGGACATCTTCTTGGTTGGATCCTGTAAGCTCATGACCTTGGCGCCGATGGGCGGGATATAGCCCTCGGGTACCTTCAAAGTCTCGCCGTATCTGCCGTTGAAGCGGTTGGCGATATTGCGGGCGAGCTCCAGATGCTGCATCTGGTCAACGCCGACGGGAACCATATCCGCCTGATAGATCAGGATATCCGCAGCCATCAGGACCGGGTAGTCGAACAGACCGGCATTGATGTCATCCGGATGCTTGCGGGACTTGTCCTTGAACTGCGTCATACGGGAGAGCTCGCCGAACTGCGTGGAGCAGTTGAGCACCCACATGAGCTGGGAGTGCGTCGGCACGTGGCTCTGAATGAACACAAGGGACTTGTTGAGGTCGATGCCGCACGCCAGGAGCTGTGCGTATGCCTCGAGGGTCTTTTTGCGGAGCTCTGCGGGCTCGATCTTCACGGTAATCGCATGCTGATCGGCAATGAAGTACAGGCATCTGTACTCATCCTGCAGGGGACCCCAGTTGCGGACAGCGCCGATATAGTTACCGAGCGTAAAGGTACCGGTCGGCTGGATGCCGCTGAGAATGAGCTTCTTTTCGGCACTTGCATCAGCCATTGGTATTACCGCCTTCCGGCATACCCTCAGCGTCACGCATCTGTGCGATGCGGAGTGCGCCCATTACCTGCTGATAGAGGTAGTATACAATGCGCTTCTCCTTGTCGTCATCGGTGAAGCTGCGGGGATCGATCTCGGTCTTGTAGATACCGCGCTTGGTCATGAGGTATACATAGTGAATGCCGCTGACCGGAAGCGGGAACTGGGAGGTGCGCTTTGCGACAGCCTTGAGGGGCGTTGCATTGATAACGAGATTGCGGGCAGCCTGTACAACGGACTTGTACTTGGTGGATGCGCCGGTGTACTCGCCGCCGTTGTTGAAGTAGAGGTTAGCCGCACCGTTGATGAAGCATACCATTGTAGCGAGGATTGCCGGACCCATCGGAATATCGATGACAACGCCGTAAACCTCCTCGGGCTTGAACTTCATGCCGGAGAACTGTCCGGGCGGAATGTGCAGGGCGCTGTTGCGGGTCTGGAGATACTTGGGGGTTACCGGATACGGATCCAGCGGAGAACGTCTTACTGTAGCCATGGTTATTAATCCTTTCTATTAATCAAACATTTCTTTCGTGAGCTTGCCGAGAATCTCGGTGCCCTTGTCAATTGCGTCATCGGTGGGCGTGGAGTAGTTCATGCGGAACGAATAGGTGACATCGTTCTCGGAGATCATGAACGCGCTGCCCGGTACGAGAGCGACCTTATGCTCGGCAACGGCACGCTTGCAGAAGCCCATCATGTCATTGCCCTCGGGGAGCGTACACCAGAGGAACAGACCGCCCTGCGGACGGGTGAAGTCGATCTTCTTGGAGAAGTGCGCCTCGATGCCAGCCATCATGCGCTCAGCCTTCTGCTTGTAGATGCCGCGGAGCATGGCGAGATGGGCGTCGAAATCGACCTCCTGCAGGAAACGGTACGCCAGCATCTGACCGAAGTTGTTGGACTGCACATCGGACACCTGCTTGCAGACGACCATCTTCTGGATAACCTCCTTGGGTGCGATGCCGTAGCCGACGCGGATGCCGGGTGCGAGCACCTTGGAGAACGAGCCGGCGTAGATGACTCTGCCGTCGGTATCCAGGCTCTTGATGGACGGTACGTCCTCGCCGGCAAAGCGCAGATCGCCGTAGGGGTTGTCCTCGATGATGAGCACATTATACTTCTGCGCGAGTGCGTAGATCTCCTTACGGCGTGCGAGGGTCGTGGTCTTGCCGGTGGGGTTCTGGAAGTTGGGGATGAGGTAGATCAGCTTGGTGTTGGGATTTGCCTTGAGCGTATCCTCAAGCTTCTGCGGATCCATGCCGTCATTGTCCAGCGGAACGCCGACCAGATTGACATTGTAGGATTTGAATGCATTGAGCGAGCCGATGAAGCTCGGTGCTTCTGCGATGAGCGTATCCCCGGGATTGCAGAGCGACTTGCATGCAAGCTCCATGACCTGCTGCGCACCGGAGGTGATGATGAGATCCTCTGTCTCCGGCTTGAAATTTCCTGCATCCTGCATCCGCTTCTTCATGGTATCACGCAGGGGAGTGTAGCCCTCGGTGATGCCGTACTGGAGCACAGCAATGGGCTCCTCGGCGAACAGCTCCTTTGCGATACGCTGGACATCGGCAACCGGGAAAGCCTCCGGCGCGGGATTGCCTGCGGCAAAGGAAATGACCTCCGGATCGGCGGTGAACTTCAGGATCTCACGAATGGCGGAAGCCTGAAGATGGGACACCTTCTCGGAAAAACTGTAATTCATAGTTTTCATTCCTTTATCATATAGTCATACTGATAGTTGAGATTTTGAGTATAGTCTCACATATCTATTTTACTACAAAAATCGGTTATTGTCAAGGGGAAAATTGTATTTATTGCATTGCAGGGGAGGGAGCGCCGGGGCTGTGCCCCGGCACCCCCAAAATTTTCATTAGCTCTGCCAGCGAAAATTTTACACTTACTGCATTGCAGGATGTGTTTGCGTTCTGCTGGCAGACTCCCGGCACCCCTGCATTGCATGCCCGGAAGTGCGGCAAGACCTCTGACTCCCCGGAAAGGATACCACCATGAAACACAGACCCGACACCGCCGGATTTCTCCGCGGATCCCTGCTCCTGACGCTCTCCGCTTTGATCGCGAAGGTATGCGGGGCAGCCTTTAAAATCCCGCTGACCGCGATTCTCGGCGGCACCGGGATGGGCTATTTCTCCACGGCATACGGGCTGTTTCTGCCCCTGTATGCCGTCCTTGTCACAGGACTTTCGACTGCCGTCGCGCAGCCGGTCGCACGATGCGCCGGATGCGGGGATCTCGCCGGAGCGCGGTACATCCGGCGAACGGCACGGCTCCTGTTTCTGGGGACAGGACTCCTCGGCACCGCCGCGGCAATCCTCTGTGCAAAGCGGTTCACGCTTGCCTCGTCCGGCGGCACCGCCGCCTATCCCGCCGTGCTTGCCATCACGCCCGCCGTCCTGCTATGCAGCCTCACTGCGGTCGAGCGCGGCTACCGGGAGGGGCTCTGCGATATGCGTCCTACGGCAGTCTCCCAGGCGGTCGAGGCACTCGTGCGCCTGCTCTGCGGGCTGTGGCTCTGCCGGGTGTTCATGCGCCGTCCTCCGGCATTTCTGGCGGGATACGATCCCGCTGCCGCCGGAGCATGCGGGGCAGTCCTCGGCGTGACGATCGGCGCATGTGCGGGCTGGCTCTGCATCCTCCCGCATGAAGCGAAATGCCGCGATTCCGCCCATCCGCCGGTAAAGCGCGTCCTGCGCGGGCTACTTGCCATCCTCATCCCCGCATCCCTCGGAGCACTCGTCACCAACCTGACCTCGCTCATCGATCTGGTGACCGTGATGCGCACGCTGCCCCGGCATACGGATCCGACCTTCGTCTACGGCTCCTTCATGGGGCTGTCCGTGACCGTATTCGCACTGGTGCCGTCCCTGACGAATATGCTCGCCAAAAGCGTTCTTCCGTGCGCGGCACAGTGCTTTGCCAGAGACGACCGCGCCGGGGCGGCACTCTATGCCCGTCAGGTGCTGGCGCTCACAGGACTTGTGTGCATCCCCGCCGGGTGCGGCATCGCCGTGCTTGCAAGGGGAGCGCTGGAATTCCTCTTTGCGGGGCGCGAGGCGGAGATCGCGGCATCATGGGCGGCTCTCCGCGACCTGACACCGGGTCTGATCTGCCTGTGTCTGGGAACGCCTGTGTTCAGCCTGTTGCAGGCGGCAGGGAAGCCGGCACTCCCGGTCTGGCTGATGCTCCCCGGACTCGCCGTCAAGCTCGCCGGGAATCTTTTGCTGATCCCGCGGTTTGGCATCGAGGGCGCGGCGGTGTCCACGAGCCTTTGCTATCTGGTGATTCTGCTCCCGTCATGGATCGCGCTGCGCCGGCTGACGGGCAGAACCGGAGCGCTCCCGCTTCTTGCCTCGGAGGGGATCGGCGGAATCCTCTGCGGTGCGGCGGCATGGGCAGTCTACGGCTTCCTGGGGAATCTCCCGCAGCGTGCGGCATTTCTCTGCGCAGTGCTTGCGGGTGCGACAGTGTATGCGCTCGCGATCTGGCTTGACAAGGGTTTCCGGGATGTGCTATAATGAAAAAGAACCGCATATTCATGCGCCAAAGTGAAAAGAAAGGATGTGTCCTATGTCAGAAGCCACCAATCCCACATCTGCGATTCTCGTCTGCGCCGGAAACGCATCGAGAATGGGCGGAATCAACAAAATCTTAATGCCCCTCGGCAATTCCAATGTCGTCGGGCACAGTATGCTTGCCTTTGAGCAATGCCCGGATATTGTCGAGATCATCGTTGTCACCAAATCGGAGTATTTCCGGGAGATTCAGGAAACGGCAGACCGTCTGGGCATCACCAAGCTGACCACTCTTACCGAGGGCGGCGCAACCCGCCAGCAAAGCGTCCTGCGCGGACTTCGGAAGATCTCGAAAGAGTCCCAGTATATCGCCATCCACGATGGTGCCCGCCCGCTGGTCAAGCCGGCGCATATCTCCAAGGTCATCCGGGATGCCAGCGTGTTCGGCGGCGCAACCCTCGGCGTTCCGGTCAAGGACACGATCAAGGTCGTGGATGACGGACTCATCACCGATACGCCCCACCGCCCCTCGCTCTACATCACGCAGACCCCGCAGGTGTTCCGGAAACGGCTCTATTTCGAGGCGGTCGATTTCGCGGAGGAGCACGGGCTGGATTTCACGGACGACTGTCAGCTCGTGGAGGCCATCGGCGGCAAGGTTTACATGACGGTCGGTGATTACACGAATATCAAGATCACAACGCCCGAGGATCGGGCAATTGCGGAGGTACTGCTATGATGCGCATCGGACACGGCTATGACGTACACAAGCTCGTTGAGGGGCGGAAGCTCATTCTCGGCGGCGTGAAGATTCCCCACAGACTCGGACTTCTGGGACATTCGGATGCGGACGTGCTCCTGCATGCGATCTCGGATGCGATCCTCGGCGCACTGGCGCTCGGGGATATCGGCAAGCATTTCCCGGACACCGATCCCGCCTATGAGGGCGCAGACAGCCTGATGCTCCTGCGCCGCGTGATGGAGCTGGCGGACAGGGAGGGCTATGCGCTCGGCAATCTCGACGCGACGATTCTTGCCCAGCAGCCGAAGCTCCGCCCGCATATCGACAATATGCGCACCAACATCGCCAGGGCGGTAAATGCGGATATTTCGCAGGTTTCCGTCAAGGCGACCACGGAGGAGCATCTGGGCTTCACCGGACGCGAGGAGGGCATCGCGGCACATGCGGTCGTGCTGCTCGTGAGAAAGGCGCAGTAACATGGCATCGGAGAAAACAAAGGCAATCCTGGAGGAGCGCAGGGCGAACACCGCCGCCCGCACCGCAGAGCTCGAAGCGCAGGGCTATCACGCTGAGGATGCCACGGTTTCCATCGTCAAGGCGAATATCATGGCTTTTCTGGTGGGAGTTCCGTTTCTGGCAGTGTTTGTACTTTTATTCTGGCTCCTGCATCCGGGTGTTCTTTTCTGGGAGGACATCAACGGACCGGGCAAGTCGTTCCTGCTGCTCGTATTGCTGGCACTGTCCGTCCCGATCCACGAGGGCTTTCACGGGCTGGGCTGGGTCACCTTCTGCAAGGACAAGTGGAAGAGCATCCAGTTCGGCGTGATGTGGGATTCCTTCACGCCCTACTGCCACTGCCGGGAGCCGCTTTCCGTGGCGCAGTACTACGTCGGACTGTTCCTGCCGTGTACGATGCTGGGCTGGATCCCATGTATTCTCGCGGTGATCTTCGGCAGCGGCTTCTGGCTGATCTTTGGTCTGATGGGGATTCTGCTTGCCGGCGGAGACCTGACCATCGGATGCATCATCTTCAAGTATCTCGGCAAGGATGCCAGAATCCTCGATCACCCCGACCAGTGCGGCGCCGTCGCATTCAAGCGGGGATAACCGCATACACGCACCGATCACCCCCGGACGGCATATCCTGCCAATGGGGGTGATATTATGCTTTGTAAGGCAATTCTGCCGTCGGAGACGCTGGCGCACAAGGCACAGCGGATTCTGGCGGCACACGGGTATCCATGTGAGATCATCCGCAGCACCTCACGGAAGGAGGGCTGCGGGTTCGGGCTGCGCATCGCCGGGGACTGCGATGCCGCACATGCGCTCCTGCTGCGGGAGGGCGTTCCGGTCAAGCTCATGACGCCGGAGCGCGGCGGCGCATGACCGTCAACTTCGACAACGCCGCTACGACCTATCCTAAGCCCCCGGAGGTCAGGCAGGCGGTCGCTGAGGCAGTTGCCAATTACGGAAGTGCCGGACGCGGCTCGCATCCCATCGCCATGCGTGGCTCGGAGCTTCTCTATTCCGCACGCGAGGAGGCGGGGACATTCTTCGGCGCGGAGCCGGAGCATGTCGTTTTCACCTCGAACTGCACCCATGCGCTGAATCTTGCCATTCAGGGGATCATGGGCTCCGGCGGGCATGTGATCGTGTCCGGGCTTGAGCACAATGCGGTCATGCGCCCGATCTACGCCCTTGCCAAAGCCGGGAGCTGCCGCTACAGCATTGCCGATGTGCCCGATCCGGAACATTTTGCGAAGCTCATCCGACCGGATACTAAGGCGATCGTCTGCACGCTCTGCTCCAATGTGACCGGGGAGATCACCCCTTGGCGGGACATTGCCGCGCTCTGCCGCGACAAGGGGCTCTGCTTCATTGCAGACGGGGCGCAGGCGTGCGGGGTGCTGGATGTATCGCTGCACGACGGGATCAACATCCTCTGCACCGCAGGGCACAAGGGGCTCTACGGCATCACGGGGACGGGGCTCCTGCTCACGGACGGTGCATTTGAAATTCCGCCGCTGATGCAGGGTGGATCTGGCTCCATGTCCAATCTTCCTGAAATGCCGCCGTTTCTGCCGGATGCGCTGGAGGCGGGGACGCTGGGGCTTGTGGGCGTGGCATCCGTCCGCGCCGGGATCCGGTTCGTCCGGAAGCGGGGTGTGGATGCCATCCGGCGGCATGAGACGGCGCTTTGTGACGAGGTCGTCCAGCGGCTGTCGGAGATGCCGGGCGTGACGGTCTACCGGCGGGAGGGGCGAAGCTATGCGCCCATCGTGTCCTTCAATGTGCGGGAGCTTCCCTCGGAGGAAACGGCGGAATATCTTGCAGAACAGGGCTTTTGCCTGCGGGCGGGGCTGCACTGTGCGCCGCTTGTCCATCACCGGATGGGCACGGAGGAGGGAACTGTCCGCTTTGCCCCGTCGGTGTTCTCGCGGATGCAGGATGCCGTCCGGCTCTGCGGGGCTGTCGGGCGCTTGGCATAAGGTAAAATTTTTTTGCAAAACCGGCGAATTTCCTCTTGCAAAATCCACAATATTGTGGTATGATAATAAAGAGCGCTCCCGGAGCTTCCTCCGGGGGCAACTTGACATGACTATTTTTAAGGAAAGGATGTGACAGAGTGGGTCAGCTTTTTTTAGATCTCTGGAATATGATCGTCAGCGTTGTCAAGACGATGGGTCCGTGGGATCTGCTCGATATCGCATTGCTTTCTGTTGTGATGTTCTACTTCTACAAGCTCCTGCGCGAGACACGCGCCGGACAGCTGTTCAAGGGCATCATTTTTCTGCTGTTCGTGTATGCATTCGGCAAGATCGTCAAGCTCAAAGCCATTACCTACCTGCTGGAGCGTCTGTTCAGTGTGTCGGTGCTTGCGGTGCTGATCGTGTTCCAGCCCGAGGTGCGCCGTGCTGTTGAGAAGCTCGGTCACTCCCAGCTCGGCTTGAATACACTGCGGCTTGTCGGCAGTGCGGATGATGCCGCATCCCGCTGGTCGAAGGCGATTGACGAGATGTGCAAGGCATGTTCTGCACTGAGCCAGACCAAAACCGGCGCACTGATCGTCATTGAGCGCCGGACAAGACTCGGTGAGTACATTGGCAACGGCACGATCATCAATGCGGATGTAAGCGAAATGCTGCTGGGGAATCTGTTCTTCAAGAATTCGCCCCTGCACGACGGTGCGGTCATTGTCCGCAACGGACGCATCCATGCGGGCGGCTGCCAGCTTCCCAAGCCGCAGAAGGAGGAGCTGATCGACAAGAATCTCGGCTCGCGCCACCGTGCCGCGATCGGCATGAGCGAGAATTCCGATGCAATTGTACTGGTCGTTTCCGAGGAGACCGGACAGATCTCCGTGGCGGAGAACGGCAGTCTCACGCGCAATTTCACCCACAAGCGCCTGGAGGAGTATCTGCGTACGCGCCTGATCCCCGAACCGGACAAGACCAGACTCTCCTACAAGCTGCTGAATTTCGGCAAACCCAAGCCTGCATCCGATGCGGAGGACGATGCGGAGGATGTCTGGTATCATGAGCAGCCCAAACGGAAGGAGGGGAAGCCGCGTGGCAAAAAAGGCTAAAGGCAGATTCCCCGCCAGACTGGAGGACATTTTCGGCAGCAAGCCGTTTGCGATCTTTATCGCCGTTTCCACGGCGCTGATTATCTGGTTCGCGATCATCACCAGCGTCTATCCGAGCACGCCGATGCGGTTCAATAATATCCCTGTCCGGGTGGAGCTCACCGGTACCAATGCGGAGGCAAACGGTCTTTCCGTCGTGGGCTGCGATGTGGATACCGTCAATGTGGAGCTGGTCGGCAACCGTTCCCAGATCGGCCGTATGACCGCGGAGGATCTGGTCGCCTATGCGGATGTCGGGGTCATCAGCTCGACAGGGCAGTTCACGCTGAATCTGGACGTGCGCTCGGATAACAATATCGAATTCAAGGTGCAGTCCATTTCACCCAGTGTTGCCACGGTCAAGCTCGACAAGATCGAGACGCGGACATTTGACGTCGAGCCGGCGTTCCCGAATATCAAGGTGGCGTCCGGTCATGCACTGGACAGGGAGGACGTGACCTGCGAACCGTCCACGATTGATATTACCGGTCCCTCCGCGCAGCTTGCGGAGATCGGCAAGGTTGTGGTCAACTCGGACAAGACGGTCGAGATCAGCAGCTCCTACTTGCTGTATACCAGCGATGTGCAGGTGTATACCACAGCGGGTGCCAAGCTCGACGGTGATCTGGAGATTCCGTCCGTCGATTTTCAGATCAGCATCCCGATCCTGACCCAGAAGGAGCTGGATCTGACGTATGAGCTCATCGGAACGCCCACCGGGTTTGATGAGGATTGGCTCCGCGAGCGCCTGAAGCTCTCGGAGGAGACGATCACGCTGGCATCGCAGACTAGCACCGCCTTCGCGAAAAACGATTCGACGCTGAATGTGGGCTTTGTGCGGCTCAGTGAGATCGGGCTGGATTACAGCACCACGCTGGATATTGAGCTTGAGGATATCTACATGAATCAAAGCGGCATCCAGCAGGTGACACTCACGCTGGACAACGAGGGGCTTTCGAGCCGGTCGTTCACGGTGAGTGCGGACAATATCAAGATCACCAACAAGCCGACGAACTACGAGTTCAAGCGTGTGACCAGACAGCTGGATATTACGGTGGTCGGTGACAAGGAGGTTCTGGACAAGCTCGACGCGGATGACATCCTCGTCACGGTGGATCTGCTCGATTATGATGCTGAGCAGTATCCGAGCGAGAGCTTTACACGACCCGCGACGATCTCGTTCTACCAGCAGGGGAAGGTATGGGCAGTCGGTTCCTACCGCATCGCCCTCGACCGTTCCGAGATCAAGACACCGTCTGTTGACGAGACGTGATGAAAACAAACCCCGCAGTTCCAACGAACTGCGGGGTTTTTGTGTTTATTGCTTTGACGCGGTCACGCTTACTCGTACTCTACGACATCTGCCCAGCGCATGAGGAATTCCATCTCATCCTCATGACCCTTGACGGACTGGGATGCGGCTACGATCGGCATCCAGCGCTGTACATACTGCTTAGCCGTGTCGCTCTTCTGGCAGAACAGATCGAGATACTTGTTCGCACGCTCCTCGCCGTAGGTCAGGGAGAACTTCAGGAAGGTGCGTGCCGCATCGGCGGACGCATTGCCCTGTGTGGCATGTGCCCAGTCGATGATATAATACTTGTCGTCCGGCGTGATGATGATATCGCCCAGACCCAGGTCGCCGTGGCAGACCTTCTTGTGCTTGGGCATGGACTCCAGACGGGTGTGCAGCTCGTAGCGGGTCGTTGCATTCAGCTTCGACTCGGAGATCTTGCGCTGCATCTTGTCCTTGAGCTTGTTCATGGTAACCGGGGCAGTTGTTGCATGGATGGAGAGCTGGATATCTACCAGACGGTTCAGGAGCTCGTCCTCGCGGGACGGATCCTCCTCGATGAGCTGCTTCATGGTCTTGCCGGGGATGTAGTCCATGACAATCTCCCACTTCTCGCCGTTCTTGCGAACCTCCTTGAGCTTCGGGATCGGGAGCCCTGTCTCCTCGACACGCGCCTGGTTCAGCGCTTCGTTCAGAACGTCGGATGTGGAGTAGTTCTCGTCAAACTGCTTCACGGCGTAGTCGCCCTCGCGGTAGATCACCTTGTTCGGGCACTGGAACAGAATTTCCATGTGGGTATTCCTCCTTTAAATATCATTACGCATTCAGAAATGCGTTCAGTTCCGCTTGTGTCATGCCGAGGGCTTCGGCAGCCTCCGGGAGCAGATCGGCATCGTCCGTGAGCGGCTCTGCATTGGCTTTTGCCAGACCTGCCAGCGCCGCCGCATGGAGCAGATTCCCGCCGTTTTTCACGAGACGAAACGCCTGCACCGCCCATGCGAGCGTATAATCCGATGCACGCTCACCGCGCAGGCTCTCGCGTGCCGTCTGCAAAATCTGCGGCTTCTGCGCAGTACCGCAGATTACATCCTCGTCGAGGATGACCATATCCGCACCGAGCCAAGGAAACGCATCGGTCATGTCGGGTTCAGTCGGGATGATGATGCAAGTGGTATCATCCGGCATCTTGTTCCAGAGCGCCGGACTGCCGTACAGAATCACGCAGTCGCGCGCGTAGCTGTCGGCGTTTACGCCATAATCAAGCCCCAGCTCATGCAGGACGTTCGTCACAAGCTCGAGTCTGCCGTTGTGCAGCATCTCCTCATCCGTGACGATCAGCACGCGGCTTGCGTTGAATACGTCCGTTAATTCCCGCAGGGCAACGGGGAGAGAGCCCTGCTTGAAGTAGAGCTTCTCCGGTGCCCAGAAAGACTGGATACTCATTTCTTCTCACCATAGTACGCTTCGAGATACATGTCGCGGATCTCGGAGATCAGCGGATATCTCGGATTTGCGCCGGTACACTGGTCATCGAATGCATCCTCGGACATCTGGTCGAGGCTGTCGAGGAACTTCTGCTCGTCGATGCCGTACTCCTGGATGGTCTTCTTGATGCCGACAGCATCTCTCAGATCCTCGAGCTTCTTCAGGAAGTTCTCGAATACCTCCTGATCGTCCTTGCCGGTCGCGCCGCAGGCTTCTGCGCACTCTACATAGCGCTCAAATGCGTGCGGATACTGGTACTGGGAGAATACGCCCATCTTGCGCGGCTTGTCCGCTGCGTTGAAGCGCATCACGATGGTCAGCAGCAGCGCATTTGCCACGCCGTGCGGCAGGTGATGGTATGCACCGAGCTTGTGTGCCATGGAGTGGCAAACGCCGAGGAATGCATTGGCAAATGCCATACCAGCCATGGTTGCAGCGGATGCCATCTTCTCACGCGCCTGAACGTTGGCACCGTCCTCGTAGGCAGTCGGCAGGTACTTGAAGATGAGCTGCATTGCACGGATTGCCAGACCGTCGGTATAGTCGGTCGCCATCACGGATGCATATGCCTCGAGTGCGTGAACCATCGCATCATAGCCGGATGCAGCAGTCAGACCCTTCGGGCCGCTCATCATGAGGTCGGTGTCCACGATTGCCATGTTCGGGAGCAGCTCATAATCTGCCAGAGGATATTTTGTGCCGGTATTCTGGTCGGTGATAACCGCGAACGGCGTTACCTCAGAACCGGTACCGGAGGAAGTCGGAATGGCGATAAAGTATGCCTTTTCGCCCATCTTCGGGAAGGTGTAGACACGCTTTCTGATGTCGATGAAGCGCATTGCCATGTCGAGGAAGTCTGCCTCCGGATGCTCGTAGAGCACCCACATGATCTTGCCGGCATCCATGGCGGAGCCGCCGCCGAGTGCGATGATGCAGTCCGGCTCAAAGGAGCGCATAGCCTCGGCGCCCTTCTGTGCGGACAGGAGGGTCGGATCGGGCTCAACATCGGAGAATACGGTATAAGTGATGCCCATTTCCGTGAGCTTATCGGTAATGACCTTGGTGAAGCCGTTCTTGTAGAGGAAGCTGTCGGTTACGAGGAACACGCGCTTCTTGCCGAGGACGGATTTCAGCTCGTCGAGAGCAACCGGCAGGCAGCCCTTCTTGAAGTAGACCTTCTGGGGCGTTCTGAACCAGAGCATATTCTCGCGGCGCTCTGCCACGGTCTTGATGTTGAGGAGGTGCTTCACGCCGACGTTCTCCGAAACGGAGTTGCCGCCCCACGAGCCGCAGCCGAGGGTCAGGGAAGGCGCGAACTTGAAGTTGTAGAGATCGCCGATACCGCCGAGGGAGGACGGGGTATTCACGAGGATACGGCAGGTCTTCATTCTGTCGGCAAAGGTCAGGAGCTTCTCGCGCTCGTGAACATTGTCAATCCAGAGGGATGCGGTATGACCTAAGCCGCCTGCGTTGTTCAGGAGCTGCTCTGCCTTGTCCATCGCATCCTCAAAGTTCTCTGCCTTGTACATGGCGAGGATGGTGGTGAGCTTCTCGTGTGCGAATGCCTCATCGACGGAGGTGGACTCGACCTCACCGACGATGACCTTCACGTCATCCGGAATGTCGAAGCCTGCGAGCTTTGCGATGGTCACCGGGCGCTGACCGACGATCTTTGCGTTCAGTGCGCCGTTGATGAGCATGGTCTTGCGGATCTTGTTCTTCTCCTCGTCGTTCAGGAAGTAGCAGCCGCGGCGGATCATCTCCGCCTTGACAGCGTCGTAAACGTCCTTGTGCGCGATGATCGTCTGCTCGGTTGCGCAGATCATGCCGTTGTCGAAGGTCTTGGAGAGGATGATGGAATTGACCGCATTCAGAATATCCGCGCTCTTGTCGATGACAGCGGATGCGTTGCCGGCGCCGACGCCGATTGCCGGGGTACCGGAGGAATACGCTGCCTTGACCATGCCGGGGCCGCCGGTTGCGAGGATGATGTCAGCTTCCTTCATGACCATGTTGGTCAGTTCGAGGGAGGGAACGTCCACCCAGCCAATCAGACCCTTGGGAGCGCCTGCCTTCTCGGCAGCCTCCATGACGATCTTTGCTGCGGTGATGGTGGATTCCTTGGCACGCGGGTGCGGGGAAATGATAATGCCGTTGCGCGTCTTGAGAGCGAGCAGGCACTTGAAAATAGCGGTAGAGGTCGGGTTGGTGGTCGGGATAACTGCCGCGATCACGCCGATGGGCTCTGCGAGCTTCACGATGCCGAACTCCTTGTCCTCCTCGATCACGCCGCAGGTTTTCACGTTCTTATAGTGGTTGTAGATATGCTCAGCCGCATAGTTATTCTTGATGACCTTGTCCTCGACGATACCCATGCCGGTCTCCTCGACTGCCATCTTGGCAAGCGGGATACGTGCGTGGTTGGCAGCGAGTGCTGCTGCCTTGAAGATGGCATCCACCTGCTCCTGCGTGTAGGTCGCATACTGTGCCTGCGCCTTGCGGATCTGGGTGAGCTTCATCTCCAGCGCCTCGGTGCTGGCAACGAAAACGGCCTCAGGAGTCTGATTTTCTTTGTTCATGTGATCTCTCCTATTCTTGCAATGCTGCGGTCCCGGAATCTCCGGGGGCTGTGTGCATACGTTCTCGACGTGAGCCTCATTGATCGCGTCCATAATTCTATTGTATCACATTGTTATTTTTCTGTCAATGGATTTGGGGATTTTCATGTGACGAAACAAATGCAAAATACCAGTGCTGAATTTGGCAGTTTTGACGAAGCGCCTTGCACATTCAGGGGATCTGTGGTATAATGGACAAAACGGGTGATACGCCCCTGAAAAGGAGGAACCAAGATGCTTGCTGTCATTCAGAAGGAGCTCGATCAGATCGAACAGACGGAGCACGTCAGGATCCTGCACTGTGTGGAATCCGGCAGCCGTGCGTGGGGCTTTGCCTCGCCGGACAGCGATTATGACGTGCGGTTCGTGTACGTCCGGCGGCGGGAGGATTACCTGCGCCTGGAGGAGACGCGGGACGTGATCGAATGGAAGCTTGATGATGTGCTGGACATCAACGGCTGGGATCTGCAAAAATACCTGCGCCTGCTGTACAAGTCCAATCCGACGGTATTTGAATGGGATCTGTCGCCGATTGTCTACCGGACGGCGCCGGAATGGGAACAGGTCTCGGCGGTAACGGGGCAGTATTTTCGGCAGGAGCATCTGCTGCACCATTACCTGAGCATGGCGAAAAACCACGAGCGTGCCTATCTCCGTGACGAGGAGGTACGGCTCAAGAAGTATCTCTATGTGATCCGCCCGCTGCTGGCGTGCCGGTGGATTCTTGACCGGGGGACACCCCCGCCGATCGAGTTTGACAAGCTTACCGCAGCGGAGCTGCCCGCTGATTTGCGTGTGCCCATGGAGGATCTGCTGGAGCGCAAGCGCCGGACACCGGAGATCGGGGCAGGGGCGCATATCCCGGAGCTGGATCAGTTTATCTATGCCCAGTTTGAGGCGCTTGATTCCGCCGCGGGGTCAATTTCCGGCAGACAGGAGCGGAGCTGGGCGCCGCTGAACCGCATTTTCCTGCAAATGCTTGACATTTCCCGACCTTTATAGTATAATAGGAATATCCCTGCAGCCAGCAGGGAAATTGATTCCGAAAGGATGTTTTTTATGTTGAAAAATTCCGAAAAAAGCATGGACAAGATCGTGGAGCTCTGTAAGGGCAGAGGCTATGTATACGCAGGCTCCGAGATCTACGGCGGTCTCGCCAACACCTGGGACTACGGCCCTCTTGGCGTGGAGCTGAAGAACAACATCAAGAATGCGTGGCGCAAGAAGTTCATCCAGGAGTGCCCCTACAACGTAGGACTGGACTCCGCGATCCTCATGAACCCGCAGACCTGGGTGGCATCCGGTCATCTGGGCGGCTTCTCCGATCCGCTGATGGACTGCAAGGCGTGCAAGACCCGTCACCGTGCTGATAATCTGATCGAGGACTTCGACGGCACCAATCCTGCCGGCTGGTCGAACGAGCAGATGGTGAATTATATCCGTGAGAAGCAGATCCCGTGTCCGAACTGCGGCAAGTGCGACTTTACCGACATCCGCCAGTTCAACCTGATGTTCAAGACCTTCCAGGGCGTGACCGAGGACTCCAAGTCTGAGCTGTATCTCCGCCCGGAGACGGCACAGGGTATCTTCGTCAACTTCCAGAATATCCAGAGAACCACCCGCAAGAAGGTGCCGTTTGGTGTGGCACAGGTCGGCAAGTCCTTCCGTAACGAGATCACGCCGGGTAACTTCATTTTCCGTGTGCGCGAGTTCGAGCAGATGGAGCTGGAGTTCTTCTGCAAGCCGG
>ONEQ01000121.1 GCA_900316885.1 uncultured Eubacteriales bacterium
GGATACGTGAAAGGTCTGATCCTGGATTGCCATAACCTGTACATTATAGGTATAAGCGACACCGCCGATCATGTAGAAGCCCTTGGAAGAAGCAGCGCCGTCCTGCTTGGACGATCTGCCTGTAACAACCATACCGCGGGAGCCGCCGGCACCCATGCCGTTGACAGCCTGGAGCTCAACGGTATCGCCCTTGCCATACCAGCCTTCGTAGGTTACCTCGAAGTCGTTGCCAACTGCTTCCACTGCGGATGCGTGCTGAACTACCTCCGGGAAAAACGCCAGAGTGCTCGCACTGCACAGCAATGCAGTCACAGCAGCTGTGAGTTTCTTAAAATTCATTTCAGATTCCCCCTTGAAATAAAATAATGTATCTTGACGTGTACGGTCAACCGGATTCTTCATCATCCGGCAGAGTTGACAGAAGTGTTAAACGATTTCCTCTTAAATTATACATCATTTGTACACGTCCGTACAACCCACTTTTTGAAGATCTAGTGGACGAAATGATTGAATATGGGCGCATTGTATATTTTTTTACCGACTAATTGTTGAAACGCATCATTTCTGCCGGATACGCCTGGTATAATTTTGTAGTAATATTTTGATATTGATTTTTATACCATATAGTGGACATTCTGTCAACTCATTTTTCATTCGTTCAAAAGCAACCGAATCCTTGCGATTTTCTTACACGTTTTCAATATGACCAAATTGTAAAAAATGCAGAAAGCAAACCTTCATTTTTACATTTTCATTTGACAAACTGCGTATTTTGTGATACAATATAATTATACACGCTGCGGCAAAGAAGATTTACACGGCAGCGTGGACAAATTGACGATTGCAGCGCTATTATTTTCTGACAAATACAGACATCTGTACCGTTCCGGCAGAAAAACAGGTCTGATTTGTCATGACAATTACAGCTAAATACCGATGATTGGTCATGAACAATCTGACCAATCCGACGATACAAGTATGGCAGCAGCAAAGGAGGGAGCCCTCATGAACCACCGCCCGGTCATCGGCATCATCACAGCCAAGGTCGCAGAGGAAGCGCAGCGTCAGCTTCTGCGCGGCATCCTGCAAAAAGCAAAGGACGCCGATGCAGAGGTCGTTGTGATCTCCAACATTTACAATTTCAATGAATACTTTGCCGGCACCGAGGTGGAGAACAAGATCTATGATCTGATCGTTTCCCCGCGGCTGGACGGGCTCATCCTCACCGCTGAGTCCTTCATGAACGAGCAGGCACGGCAGTACATCTACCGGCGCATCCTTGCCAGCGGGCTGCCGGTGATCGTGACCGGCGCTTCTCTGCCGGATATGAATTGCCTGAACAACGACGTTTCCGCTGATTTCGAGGAGATCGCCGCGCACCTGACCGATGTACACCATTTCACGGAATTCGACTTTCTGACGGGTCCTGAGAATCTGGAAACCTCCTTTGAACGGATCACCGGGTTCCGCCGGTCGCTTGCCCGCCGCGGGCTGACGCTCCCGGATGTCAACGTCATTTACGGCGATTTCTGGATGCATTCCGGCGAAGCGCTCGCCAATGCCTATCTCTCCGGCTCCCGGAGGATGCCGCAGGCGGTTGTCTGTGCCAATGACTACATGGCATACGGGGTATGCGATACTTTGCTCGCAAACGGCGTTAAAATCCCCGAAGAGCTCACGGTCATCGGCTACGAATACGTCGGAGAGCGTTTCTATCACTACCCGATCCTGACGACCTATCTGCGCAACCGCGAGGTGCTCGGCGCTCAGGCAGTCGCAAAGCTCCTTGCAAAGATCCAGCATCATCCTGCGGAGGACTTCAGCGTCAAGGGACAGCTCATCTGCGGCGACACCTGCACCTGCGGGGTCAACCGCATCCAGCTCGGGCATGAGCTGACGGCAACCCGCCGCAAGCAGTATTATACCACCCTGAACTATGAGGGCAATTTCGAACAGCAGCTCACCCTCTGCCGTTCCATCACGGACTACATCCACACCATGCAGGAGTTTGTCTATCTCGTTCGTGACGTGGTGGGTTTGTACCTGTGTCTGTACGAAAACTGGACAGCGGGCGATGCACCGGTGACGCTCAAAACCAACACCGACCATGCCCCCATGCTCTGCTACCGCATCATCAGCCAGACACAGCCGATCTCGAACGAGCCGCAGTATTTCCTGCGCGACCAGCTCTGCCCGGAGCATCTGTCCGGTGCGCGGGAGAGCAATTTCCTGTACTTCGCACCCATCTTCTTCAGCGGGCGCGAGCTGGGGCATTTTATCCTGCAATATGACAAGCCGGACAGCTACGATCCGATCTTCGGTGACTGGCTGAAAATCGCCACCAACGGACTGGAATCCCTGCGCATGAAGAACGACATTCACGCGCTGCTGGAATGTCAGAACCTCTCCGTGCATCACGACACCGCGACCGGACTCTGGAACCGCAGCGGCTTTTATACAGAAATGGAGCGTGCCGTCAGCAAGGCAAAGCCCGGCGACAGCATGATTCTGATTCTCCTGCGCACCTCGGTCTTTGCGGACGACAACAGCATCGACGGACAGACGATCTCCGTGCGCATGGAGGTGCAGATTGCCGAATCGCTCAAGAAGGTCGCAACCGGCAAGCACGAATTCTGCGCCAAGCTCGGTGAGCATCTGTTCTGTCTGGGTGCAGTCGGGAATTACGCGGCGGATCAGGAGCAGCTCGTCCACGACCAGCTCCGCACGCTCATCCTGCACACCTCACTCTACCGCGAGCACTGCGGGCCGGATACGCTGGTATCGGTATTCTCCCGCGTTCCGGCGCAGGGAACGGATCCGCTCCAGCAGAACATGCTCCTGCTCGACCAGATCAATTCGCGCATCGCGGACATCTCCTCCGTGCGCAGCCACCCGAGCTATCAGGATTACCGCCTCCTGCGGCGCTCGATCTTCTCCGACCCGCAGAAGGAGTGGAATGCGCAGGACACCTGCCGCAGCTTCCACCTGAGCTACGGGCATTTCCGTGCGACTTATAAAGAGCTGTTCGGCGTGAGCTTCCACCAGGATGTGATCGCCTGCCGCATTTCCCTTGCGAAGAATCTGCTGCTCACCACGGCGCTGAGTATGCAGGTCATTGCGTACCAGTGCGGCTATGACGACGACAAGTATTTCCTGCGCCAGTTCCGCCAGCATACGGGCTGCACGCCCAACGCCTACCGCAATCAGTAACCGAAAGGAGCCCAACATGAACGAAATTCTCAACGCGATGAAAACCCGCCGCAGCTGCCGCAATTTCAAGCCGGATATGGTTCCGCAGGAGATCATCGGTCAGATCTGCGAGGCTGGCACCTACGCCGCCACCGGCATGAACCGGCAGTCCCCTGTCATTGTGGTCATCAAGGACAAGGCAGTACGCGACCGCCTTGCTGAGATCAATGCGAAGATCATGGGCAAGGAAAGCTTCGATCCGTTCTACGGGGCACCTGTCGTGCTGATGGTGCTCGCGGATGCCGGGGCATCGACGTATGTTTACGACGGCTCTCTGGTCATGGGCAATCTGATGCTTGCAGCGCACGCACTCGGTGTGGCAAGCTGCTGGATCCACCGTGCCAAGGAGGAAAGCGAGATGGAGGAGATCAAAGAGCTCCTGCACAGCATCGGCATCGAGGACAATTATGTGGGCATCGGGCACTGCGTGATCGGCTATGCCGCCGACGAACCGCGCCCCGCACCGCCGCGCAAGGAAAACTACGTCCGCTATATCGGCTGATTCCAATCCCCCGCAATGCGGGGGATTTTTGCATATTCTGACGCAATTCCGGGCATACTCCTCCAAAAGAGGTGATACCATGAATTCCTACGAAACCCTTCCCCTCCCCGCATCGCTGGAGGAGCAGATGGCGTACCTGCGCCACATTGCCGGCAACTCCGCCGATCTCCTGCTCAATCCGGTCAAAATCGGCGGCATTCCCTGTGCGCTCGCCGCATGCGAGGGTATGGTCAGCTCCGCAGTCCTCGGACAGCTCCTCATCGAGCCATTGATGCAGCTTCCCTCCATGCCGGACAGCAGCGCCCTTGCATCACATATCCGGGAACGCATGCTGCTCTCCCTCGACCGCCCCATTGTCCGCGATCTGGGTACTTTGTTCCGGCTCCTGCATTCGGGCTTTGCAGTGCTGCTCATCGACGGACAGACGCTGGCGCTCGGCTTCGGGATGCAGGGCTACGAGAAGCGCTCCATCAGCGAGCCCTCCGGCGAAGCCAATGTCATGGGCGCCCATGAGGGCTTCATTGAGTCGCTCCGCCCGAATCTCTCCCTGCTGCGCCGGCGGATGAAAACGCCCCTCCTGCGCTATGAAATGCACACCATGGGGACGCTTTCCCACACGGATGTGGCGCTCTGCTGGATGGACGACCGCGTGCCGCCCGATCTGCTCCGGAGCATCCGCGAAGCGCTTGCCGCCGCCGAGCTGGAGACGGTCATTACCCCCGGCTATTTACAGCCGTTTCTGGAAAAGCGCAGCAGCCTGTTCAATACGGTCAGTGTCACGGAGCGCCCCGATGTCCTGGCGGCAAAGCTGCTGGAGGGGCGCATTGCCGTCATGATGGACGGCAGTCCCTTTGCGCTGGTCGTGCCTAAGCTCCTTGTCGAGAGCTTCCAGACACTCGACGATTACAGCTTCAAGCCCTATTATGCGGCATTTCTGCGCTGGGTGAAGTATCTGGCATTCCTGCTGACGCTGCTGCTCCCGGCAGTCTATGTGGCGCTGAGCGTGCATCATCCCGAGCTGCTCAACCGCACGCTCCTGCTCCTCCTGACCAAAGCCGAGGCGGATGAACCGCTGTCCCTCCCTGCCGAGGCGATCGGCGTCCTGCTCATGTACGAGGTCATCCGCGAAGCGGGTCTGCGGCTGCCGAAGGTCGTGGGCGGTGCCGTGAGCATCGTGGGCGGTCTCATCATCGGGGATGCGGCAGTTTCGTCCGGACTTGTCAGCACGCCCATGCTGACCGTGACGGCAATCGCTGTGACGGCAGGCTTCATCGTGCCTGACCTGAACCCTGCCGTGACCGTCATGCGGCTGTTCTTCATTGCCGCAGGCGGGCTCTGGGGGATGTACGGAATCGGACTGCTGGGCATGGCACTGCTGTTCCATCTCTGCCATGCGGAGAGCTTCGGATTCCCCGTAACCGCGCCGTTTTCGCCGTTTTATCCGACCGCCATGCGTGATGTGCTCACCCGTGTGGGCTTCCGCACGATGCAGCATGGGGGATTCACCGTGGAACGCTTCCGGGAAACCGGCGGGAGGAGGGTATCGTGAACAAGATCACATCATGTCAGCTTCTCTCGCTCCTGCTCTTGCAGGGCATCTGGGAGATCCTCTGCATCCCGTCCATTCCGGGCAGCGGGATGCTCTGGGGCGCATTGGGCGCGTATCTCGTGCAATTGCTGCTGCTCCTCCCGCTGCTGCACGGCGAGACGGGACTCTTCCGCCGCAAGTGGGTCGGGCTGGTCTTTGCGGGATATTTTCTCATCGCCGGGGCGCGGAATCTCTGTCAGATTGCTTCTGCGGCGCCGGATGCCCTGCTCTCTGTATCCGGCAGATGGACGGCGGCGGCACTGCTGCTCGTGACCTGCCTCTACACGTCGGCGGCGGGCATCAAGGCGGCGGCGCGGTGCGCTCCCCTGACCCTCGGACTGCTCGCGCTGTCCGTGCTCATCCTCACAGCCGGTGCATGGCAGCACATCGTCCCGGAACGCTTTTACTGGGAGCGCGGCGGGATCCGCGAGGGCGGGGCGCTGTTCTTCACCGCCGCAGAGCTCCCCATGCTCTGGGTGCTCCGGCACCGGCTGGAGGGGTCTGCACATCGGACACTTCTGGGCTATACACTGGCGAAATCCGGTTTTCTGGCGCTGCTTGTCTTTCTCTGCATCACCGCAGGCGGACGGCTGGCGCAGTCGGCAGACTATCCGTTTTTCACGCTGACCGCGCTCTCCCAGCCCCTACAGGGACAGCGGGCGGATGCACTGTATATCCTGCTGTTCGTCATGCTCTGCGTGATGCAGATCACCATGCAGGCGGGACTGACCGCGCATCTGCTGGAGGAACTGTTCCCGAAGCTCCGGCATACGGCACCCGCCATTCTGCTCACGATGCTGGGATTATCCGGCGGTCTGGGATTCCGTACGCTCGACGGGCTGACCGCCATGCTCCTGCCGGTGCTGGCGTTCGGGATTCCATGTACACTGCTGCTGCTGGGGCAGCTCAAAAGGAGGGCTGCTGCATGAAGCTGCGATTTCTGCCTGTTTTGGCGCTGCTGCTGCTCCTGACCGGATGCGGCTCGGACAGCCTTGCCGACCGCATCTATGCGCAGGCGCTGGGGATTTCCGAGGACAGCGGGCTGCGCCTGACCATGCAAAGCGCCGAGGACGAAAGCGTCCGAACTGTCCGCGCCGACTCGCTTGCCGCCGCGTTCCGGCTGGAGGAGGCGCAGGCGGGCGGACGGGTGTTCATCGGGCATACCGAGCTGATCTGCCTTGACCGGAGTGTCACGCCTGCGACCGTGCGGGAGCTGTTTTACGAGAACGGCATCTCCCCCGGCTGCAAGCTGCTGTATGCGCCGCCGGAATTCCTGCAAACCAACGACAGCACGCCTGTCATCCACACGCAGCGCCTTGCGGAGAAGGACGGACTGCTCACCAGGACGGATCTTTCCACGGCACTCGACGAATGGCTCGGCGCCTACCAGACAGCGCTTCTGCCGGTGCCGGACAAGCCCCTGCCGGGACTGATGCTGATGCATGCAGACGGCACCTGTCTCCGGCTGACAGACAGCGCCGCACGCGGGATGCTCTGGCTGAGGCAGCCGCCCGCAAAAACGGAGACTGCGGTCGGCTCCGAACATGTAAAGGTGCAGCAGATCCGGCTGCAAAAAACATGGGAAACGGACAAGGCGGTCTATTCCCTGACACTCCGCGCACCGGACTGTGATCCCGGCATCCGCGGTCAGCTCCAGAGGAAGCTCGCTGCCGACTGTCAGGCAGCTGCGGATACTGCGGTCTCTGCCAATGCGGATGTGATCGGATTGC
>ONEQ01000084.1:0-11164 GCA_900316885.1 uncultured Eubacteriales bacterium
CGTGTAGTCATACGTCGGGAGCAGAAGTGTCACGGGGCGCGTCAGCTCAATGACGGAGAACAGCCCCAGCGTCATGACAACGGTGCGGATAGTCGGCGGAACCGGCGGCAGCTGCTCACTCTGTCCGGGCGGCATTGGACGGCAGATCGTACCGATCTTCGTTTCGAGTGCCAGAGGCGGCACCACCTGCACATTGCAGGTCGGCAGGTTCACCACATCGCAGCATGCATCGGTCGTGCCCGTGGAATAGCCGTTTGAGTAGAATGTCTGCGTGTTGGATTCGCTGCCGAACAGGATGCTGCTCTTGCTGGTGTAGAGCGTGCCCTCCATCACGGTCGGGGTATCGCAGGCATGGGTATAGCACAGAAGCTCCACCCGGAATGTAAACGTCAGGTCGATATTGTAGAATCCGCGGTTGAACGGGACAGGCTCGATGCGCATGCATACATTCTGTACCCGCACGCATTTGCACTTGACAAGCTGGATATTCGCAGGCAGCTCCCCGGCATCGAGTACGACCGGTACATTCGAGATGCAGTCACGGTCGGAGCAGCTGTCGAATACACGATTGACCTTGACCGGTACGGCATTGCCGTTCTCCCGGCGGGCGCTCAGTTCTTCTGCGTCGCTTGGATCATAATTCATACATAGTCCTCCTGTTCTGTAAACTCAGGGGGGTTCCCCTTGGTACAGGATATTCAGAAGGATGCGTTTTTGTGATAGCGCTGCATAAATCTTCCCTGCGCGGTCCATGCTAGGAGCGAGGTGATTTACATGAAACGACTCCGCTCTGCCGCCGCACTCGGTATTCTGCTTGCCATCCTGTTAGGGAATTACGCCGATTTTGCGCATCGGCTCGAGCATCTGCGCAGCAATGTCCTGCGGCTGCATATTTTAGCCAATTCCGATGCCATCGAGGATCAGGAGGTCAAGCTCCTGGTACGCGATGCGCTGCTTGAGCAGTCCGAAAAGCTGTTCGCGGGGTGCGAAACACTCGACGAAATGAAGGCGCGTGCATGGGAGGAGCGCGAGACAATCCGGCTCATCGCGCAGAAGGCGCTGGAGGATTACGGCTCCGCCGATACGGTGACGGTACAGCTTGCGGAAATGGACTTCGACGAACGGCAGTACGACGAGATCACCATGCCCGGCGGACAGTATGCCGCGCTGCGCATCCTGATCGGGTCAGGTGAGGGGCACAACTGGTGGTGTGTGATGTATCCGCCTCTCTGTCTGCCGGCAGTGTCGGCAGATGCGTATTTTGACCCGGAAACGGAGGATTTCCTCGAACATCCGCAGGAATACGAGGTGAAGTTCAAATGCGCGGAGCTATGGGAAGCATGGCACGAAAAAGCAGGGAGCGATGCCCCCTGCGAGTGATTATTTCATCTCCGGCTTGCCGTAGATCTGCTTGAAGAAGCAGGTGTACGATCCGGTATGGCATGCATTGCCGGTCTGCTCGACGTTCACAAGCAGCGTGTCATCATCGCAGTCCGCGAAGATCGACACGACCTTCTGCAAATGCCCGGACGTCGCGCCCTTGTTCCAGAGCTCCTGACGGGAGCGCGACCAGTACCAGGTATAGCCGGTTTCCAGCGTTTTGCGCAGGCTCTCCTTGTTCATGTAGGCGAGCATGAGCACCTGTTTGGTGTTCACATCCACCGCAATGGCGGGGATGAGGTCGGATTTGACGAAATATTTGTCGAGATCGTTCAGATCCACTTGCATAATAAACTCCTTTCAATTGCCCTCCCAGTTGACCCAGCGCACAATGCCGTGCAGACGGATAAAATACACACATTCCGGCGGTTGAATATCCATGTTCTGACTGTGCAGCACGACGCGGTATCTGCCGTCCGGCAGGAAGTAATACAAGCTGACATCCTTCCGCCTGCCGCCGTTGTTCACCAGATAGGAATGCTCTGTGCAGTACGCCACGTCAATGGCCGTATATTCCAGATCGACGGGCGGATGCTGCCAGAACAGACGGCGGAGGACATTTTTTACGATCAAAGCCGCGATCAGCAGCAGGACGGCCGCGCTGATTGCCACCGCTTCCCACGAAAAATGCAGACGCACCAGCGCCCAGATCAGACCTGGCAGCAGAATCACCAGCAGCACAATCCACCCCAGAATATGCGATTTGCAGGCTTCCTGCATTTTCGGAATAATATCGCTGTCCGGCGGCAGTCTCCGCCATTCCGGGGGTACGGCTCTGGCAAGAAGCCCGTCATCCTCATCCTGCCTGCTGAAAATGCCGCGGTAACGATATTTCCACATTACCGCACAATAATACCCTTACTCCTGCAATCATCCTTGACCTGCTGCACGGTCAGCTCCCTGAAATGGAACAGCGATGCCGCCAGCGCTGCGGAGCAGTCGGTTTTCTGGAAGGCTTCGGCAAAATCGCCGAGCTTTCCCGCACCGCCCGATGCAATGACCGGGATGCTCACGGAATCCACCACGGCTTTGAGCATGGGCAGGTCAAAGCCGCCCTTCACGCCGTCCGTATCGATGGAATTGAGGCAGATCTCACCTGCGCCAAGCTGCTCGATCTGCTTGACCCAATCGAGCAGGTCGATCCCCATGTCGATGCGTCCGCCGTTGATGTAGACCGTCCAGTTTCCTGCCGGGGTCTTCTTCGCGTCGATGCCGACACAGATGCACTGGCTGCGAATTGACGGACACCTTGTCCGCACCGGCACGGAGCGTATCGCGGATGTCATCCACGGTCTTGATGCCGCCTCCAACGGTCAGCGGGACGAATACGCGCTTTGCCGTCTCGCGGACAACGTCCAGCATCACGCCGCGCCCCTCGTGGGATGCGGTGATGTCATAGAATACGATCTCGTCCGCACCCTGCTTGTTGTATTCTGCGGCACATTCCACCGGGTCACCGACCTCGCGGATGCCCTCGAAATTTACGCCCTTGACGACCCTGCCGTCACGCACGTCCAGACAGGGGATGATTCGTTTTGCGAGCATAGTTGCCCTCCTTTACTTGTTGAGCTGGTACACGTTCCGGTGACTCGGAATCCCGGCAAGGGTCAAGCGGTCTACCCACTGCTCGGAATAGCCGCATTTGCAGCAGATATACTGCTGCACGGTCACATTGGAATAGTATGTCATGCCGGCTGCATTGCCATTCTGCATCCCGTCAGCCGACCGGTCATTGTCCATCAGGAAGATGTCCCGGCTGCCGCATTTCGGACACTTCTTGGAATACTTCATTTTGCATTTTCCTTTGTATAGGCAACCGCCTCGGCAAGATCTAGCGTTCCCTGATAGAGCGACTTGCCCGCTATCGTGCCGTAAAGCCCCATTTTCCGGCAGATTTTAATATCCTCCATCGTATGCACGCCGCCGCTTGCAATGACGTTCATGGAAACCGCATCATGCAGGGCTTTGAGCTGCTCGGCATTGACGCCGGAGAGCGTGCCGTCCTTGGAGATATCCGTGAAAATGACTGTTTTTACACCCATTTTCTCCATTTCCTTTGCAAGGGAAATATAGTCAACGGTGGATGCATCGAGCCATCCCTCCACGGCAACAAAGCCGTTCTTCGCATCAATCCCAACGGCTATTTTTTCGCCGTATTCCTTGACTGCCTGTGCCACGAGATCCGGATTTTTCAGCGCCACGGAGCCTAAGATTACGCGGGATACGCCGCCGGAGAGGTACATCTCCATCGTCTCCATCGTGCGGATGCCGCCGCCGACCTCCACTTTCAGGGAAGTGTTCTTCGCCACGTCGAGGAAAATGTCGGTATTCACAGGCTTTGCGTCCTTCGCGCCGTCGAGGTCTACCATGTGGATCCAGTCCGCACCGGCTTCCACAAAGCTCTGCGCCGTCTGCATGTAGTCCTCTGCCACCTTGTGCGCTGTGCCGTAATCGCCGCGCACGAGGCGGACACAATTGCCGTCCTTGATGTCAATTGCCGGTAAAATAATCATACAAGACCTCCGAAATTCCGCAAAATCTGTAAGCCCACCTCGCCCGATTTCTCCGGGTGGAACTGTGCGCCGAATACATTGCCGCCGTCATAGACCATCGCCGGCACCTTGCCGCCGTACTCGACCCATGCTGCGAGCGATTTGTCGCAGTGTTTCGCCGCAAAGGAATGTACGAAATACACATACGCATCCTCCGGCAGGTTCTCCAGCAGCGGGCACGGGATGCCCATTTCGAGCTTGTTCCAGCCCATGTGCGGTATGATAAGTCCCGGTGCGTCGATACGCTCCACGGTGCCGGGGATCAGTCCCAGACCGTCACATTCCTCAAATTCATAGCTTTTCTCCAGCAGCATCTGCATGCCGAGACAAATACCCAGCAGGGGCTTCTTTTTCGCTTCTGCTTTCAGAACAGAAATGAGTCCCTTGCTTTCGAGCATTCGGATTGCCGCCGGGAAGGCTCCCACGCCGGGGAGGATCACTTCATCCGCTGCTTCGATCTCCGCCGCGGAATCGGTAAGCTTGTTGGCAAGACCGAGGTAATCCAGTGCATTTTTCACGCTGAAAATATTACCTGCGCCATAATCTACAATTGCGATCATCCGAGTATTCCTTTCGTCGAGAACGCCTCGCCCGTCCCCGTCGGGGTCGATGCGATGCGCAGGGCATGGGCGACTGCCTTGAACAGCGCCTCGGTCTTATGATGGTCGTTTTTGCCGTACATCACATTCGCATGGAGTGTGATTCCCGCATTGAATGCGAATGCCCGCAGGAATTCCTCCGTCAGACAGGTGTCATACGCACCGATCATGGGGTTCGTGAATTCCGCATTGTACACCAGAAACGGGCGGTTGCAGATGTCCATGCAGCAGAACGCAAGGCTCTCATCCATCGGAATATAGGCACTTCCGTAGCGGACAATGCCGCTTTTGTCGCCCAGTGCCTTGCCGAGCGCCTGTCCGAGCACGATGCCCGTATCCTCGACCGTGTGATGCGCATCCACATGCGTGTCACCGACTGCCGTGATCTGCATCGGGATCTGGCTGTGAACCGTGAGTGCCGTCAGCATGTGGTCAAAAAAGCCGATACCAGTGGAAATCTTGCGTTCACCGTTCTCCGGGAGGATCGTGACGGTAATATCCGTCTCCTTGGAGGTGCGTGTTACCGTTGCCGTGTTCATGCATTCGCCCCCAGTTCTGTTAGAATTTCCGTCAGCGCTGCATACAGGCGCTCCATTTCCTCGGGCGTGCCGATGGTGATGCGCAAATGCTGCGAGATGCGCGGCTTATTCCAGTAGCGCACGAAAATGCGGCGCTCCTTGAGCTTTTCAAAGATCTGCCCTGCGTCGGCAGTTCTGTGCTTGGCAAAGATGAAATTGCTGTATGAATCCGGGAAGGTGAAGCCCATAGCTGTCAGGCGCTTCTTCGCATCCTCGCGGGTTGCGGCGATCTTCGCCGTGGTATCGCGGAAATACGCATCATCCTCCAGCGTCTTGGCACCGGTCAGGAGCGTGAGCTGATTCATGGTGTAGGAGTTGACGGAGAATTTCACGTCGTTCATGAACTTGATAAGCTTTTCCGAGCCGATCGCAAAGCCGATGCGCATGCCTGCCATCGAACGGGATTTCGAGAATGTCTGCACAACGAGCAGATTCTCGTACTTCTCTAGCAGCGGAAGTGCCGATGTACCGCCGAAATCAATGTATGCCTCATCCACGATCACGATGGAATCCGGGTTTGCCTGCAGGATCTCCTCGATGGTGTCCAGCGATTCGAGGACACCGGTCGGGGCATTCGGGTTCGGGAAAATGATGCCGCCGTTTTCACGGTCATAGTCCTTCGGATGGATGCGGAAATCCTCGGTCAGCGGGATCTGGGTATACGGGATGCGGTATACATCCGCCCATACGTCATAGAACGAATAGGTCACATCCGGGAACAGGATGGGCTTGTCACCGTTGAAAAAGGTCATGAATGCCATGGAAATGACATCGTCGGAGCCCACGCCCACAAAGACCTGCGACGGCTTCACACCGTAGGTTTTCGCCAGTGCATCGACCAGAATCTGTGCATTCGGGTCGGGATACTTGCGCATCAGGGCAATGTCGAAATTATCCAGGATTTCCTGCACGCCCGGTGCGGGCGGATAGGGGTTCTCGTTGGTATTGAGCTTGGTAATATCGGCAAGCTTCGGCTGCTCACCGGGGGTGTAGGGTACGACCTTGCGGACGTTATTCTCCCAACTCATAGGGCTTTCTCCTTTATTGCTTTTTCGTATAAACGATACGGTTATCACCGTTGTCCCAGACCATCGTGTTTTTGTCCTCGCTCATGGCGACCGTATAGGTAAAAGCGGTGTTGTACTCAGAAATGTAGAAGGTGAAGTCAGCACCCTCCAGAGACCATGAATCATTTACTTTTGTATCCGGGAAACCACTCACTTTGACAACTTTGCTGTAAGTGCCGTCCTCTCGGATGGTCAGCGTTTCGCTGCCGCCGTCGATCTTATAGCCCCATGTGCCATAGAGGTCTGCCGGGTCAATGGATTCAGCTTTGTCTCCGCCGCATCCGGTCAGCAGGCAGAGTGTCAGGGCAGCACTTGTCAGAATTGCATATTTCTTCATATTCAGTCCTCAAATCTTACCTTGATGGCATTGGCATGTGCAGTCAGACCCTCACGCTCGGCAATCAGCACAATGTCATCCTTGGCATCGCGGAGTGCATCCTCGGTGTAATAGATGTAGCTCGAACGCTTGAGGAAGCTGTTCACGCCCAGCGGCGAGAAGAATCTTGCCGTGCCGGAGGTCGGGAGTACGTGGTTCGGACCTGCGTAGTAGTCGCCCAGCGGCTCGGAAGCGTAGGAGCCGAGGAATACGGAGCCTGCATTGTCCAGACAGCCGATGTACTCCAGCGGGTTCTCCATGCAGACCTCAAGGTGCTCCGGTGCGATGGCATTGGCAAGCTCGATTGCCTGCTCCTTATCTCTTGCAATGAGCATCACGCCGTAATTTTGCATGGATGCCCCGATGATCTCGCGGCGCTCCAGGTACTCCATCTGGCGCTTGACCTCTGCCTCTACCTTGTCGGGGAGGGTCGGATCCGTGGTGACCAGAATCGCGGATGCAAGCTTGTCGTGCTCTGCCTGGCTCATGAGGTCGGCGGCCACGAATTTCGGATCCGCCGTGTGGTCTGCCATGACGAGAATCTCGCTCGGACCTGCAATCATGTCAATATCGACAATACCGTACAGCAGCTTCTTAGCGGTTGCCACGAAGATGTTTCCGGGTCCCACGATCTTGTCCACCTTCGGGATTTCCTCGGTACCGTAAGCAAGCGCTGCAATCGCCTGTGCGCCGCCGGAGAGGAATACTCTGTCCACGCCGCAGATGGCTGCTGCGACCAAAATATCCTTATTCGGGGTGCCGTCCTTGCAGGGCGGAGTCACCATGATGATCTCCTTGACGCCAGCAATTTTCGCCGGAATGGCGTTCATCAGCACGCTCGACGGATACGCTGCCGTGCCGCCCGGGACGTACAGACCAACTCTTTCCAGACCGCGCACGCGCTGTCCGAGAATCACGCCGTTCGGCTGTGCATCGGTAAAGCCCTGCGGCTTCTGGCGGTTGTGGAAATTCGCGATATTCTCCTGCGCATTCAGGAGCGCATTGACGAAATCCTGATCGGCATTTGTCAGCGCATCGTTGATGACCTCGCGGGGTACCTCGTAATACTGCGGCAGATTGCCGTCGAACTTCTTGGTGTAATTCTTGACTGCCTCGTCGCCGCCCTCGCGGACGGTGTCGATGATCTCAGTGACGATCTCTGTCACCTTGCGGTCGGTCTCGCCGCTGCGCTTGGCGAGATCCTTCAGGAACTCGTATTCTGCCTTGCCGTCGCACTTAATCTGCTTTATCATTGATCTTCTCCTCCACTTTCTTCACAAGCTCCTCGATCTCCTGCTGCCGCATTTTCAGGCTGACCGTATTCACGATCAGGCGTGCGGAAACCTGTGCCACGTCCTCCACGACCTCCAGACCGTTCTCCTTGAGGGTCGTACCAGTCTCGACAATATCCACGATACCGTCGGCAAGTCCCAGCAGCGGGGCAAGCTCCACGGAGCCTTCGATCTTGACAATATCCACATCCATGCCCTTATTCTCGAAGAAGGCACGGGTCACGTTCGGGTATTTCGATGCAATCGTCTTGACGCCGAAGCCGTCATAGAACGGGTAATCCTTCTTGGTAGCGAGGGCGAATTTGCACTTGCCGAAGCCCAGATTTACAAGCTCAAAGAGCTTTCCGTTCATTTCCATGAGCGTGTCCTTGCCGACCACACCCATATCACAAACGCCGTGCTCGACGTAGGTGATAACATCGGCTGCCTTCGCCAGTACGACCTCCAGATTGCCGTCCGGGATGGGGAGAATCAGGCGTCTGCCCTTCTCGTGAACGGCGGTGCAGTCGTAGCCGAGGCTTTCCAGCAGCGCGACCGTATCCTTTTCCAGTCTGCCCTTGGTCAGGGCAATTCTCAGCGGCTTTTCCATTATAACTGCACCTCCTTTGTATTGTTGTTTTCGATCTGGATGAGCTTTGTGATGCCGCGGGATCTTGCGTAATCCTCCGCATCATCCGCATCCAGCGCAAACTCCACACGCAGCCCCTGCTCACGGAGCTTTTCGGATGTCTGCACTGCCTGTGCCTCACAGCCCGGCTCTGCGGCAATCAGCACGTCTGCCGGCTCCGGTGCGGGCGTGTACTTCTTGCCAATCACATTCGCCACGGCATCCACATTGACCGCCATGCCGACTGCCGGCACATCATAGCCGAAATCGGACAGGAGCTTGTCATACCGACCACCGGAGATAACCTCCTCGCCGTAGCCCTCCAGGTAGCCCTTGATGACCAGACCTGTGTAATAATCCGTCTTGTTAACGAGTCCCAGATCCACGATCACATTGCCATCCTTGCGGATCGCGCAGACGGTCTTGTAGAGGTCGCGCATACTGTCGAGAATTTCCTGAATCCGCTCATCCTGGAATACCTCTGCGGCTCTTGCGAAAACCTCCTCGCCGCCGAACAGCGTGGGGAGCTTGCGCAGGGAGTGTGTAATCTTGTTGTCGCCCAGCGTATCGAGCAAGTCGTTGAGCGCCGGGTAATTCTTGGATTCGATCAGGTTGCGGATCTCCTCCTTCTGGGCGGGTGTCGCGTTCAGGCGGTGCATCAGCTCGCGGAAGATGCGCACGTCGCCCAACTCCAGCGAATAGTTCACCGCAAACGGTACGGGCGTATCCTTGCCCACACTCGACAGCACGGAAAGTGCGGCGGAAATGACCTCCACA
This sequence comes from uncultured Eubacteriales bacterium, assembly GCA_900316885.1. Taxonomy (GTDB): domain Bacteria; phylum Bacillota; class Clostridia; order Oscillospirales; family Ruminococcaceae; genus UBA3855. The sequence continues at coordinate 9,289 of ONEQ01000084.1, forward strand.
TCCGCCATGCGTGCGGAGGAGCCGATCAGCTCGATACCGGTCTGGTTGACCTCGGTGCTTCTGCCCTTGAGGGACGGTGCAAAATGGTACACCGGCTGGGTGTAATACAGGCGTAGCGGAAGCTGTGCATCACGCAGACGTGTCGCTACCACACGGGCAATCGGCATCGTCGAATCCGGGCGGACTGCCATCAGTCTGCCCTTGTTGTCGGTGAGCTTGCACAGCTCCTCCTGCGGGAAATAGCGGGAATTGAGACTGAATACATCGTAGAATTCCAGTCCCGGCGTGATGAGGCGGGAATACCCCATCGACTTAAAGATCTCACGGGTGCGGTTCTCCACGATACGCTTGAGGGCGCATTCCTCGAAGAGATAATCCCGTGTGCCTTCCGGTGTGATCAGATCATATCGGCGCATGTTATAACCTCATTTCTTGCGATTACTTTAGTCTGTTACTACATTACTATAGTATCATAATATCATATTAACAGAATGCTGTCAACAGAAGCGGCACATCTGTCATACTTTTTTGTAGGGTTGGCAGGGAGTTTTCCACAAATCGGGAGAATCCGCATCAAAACAGCGATAACTGGTCAGAATCCGGCATGTCACCGAATGCGCCCAGATCCTTGAGGGTCTGCACGACTGTCTTGGAGCTGCCGCTCGTCTGCTGGAAATCCTCGATGGATGTAAAGCTCTTGCCTGCATCCAATCGCTCGCGGATCAGCTTGTAATCCTCCGGATCGTCATTCAGCTCCAGACGCTCCTGCACCGCACGGTAGACGGCATCCGCCGCACTGCCGCCGACGCCGGACAGCGCCGCAAACGGGATGCGGATCTTCTTCACACCCTCAGCATCCTCCTGAATCCGGTACTTGTAGGCATGAGATTTATACAGATCGATCGGCAGGAACTCGTAACCGCGTGCCATCATCTCATTGACGATCATCAGAATATCGAGCAGATCCGTCTCCTTCTTGGAACGGTCATTGCCCTTGGCACGCAGCTCGTTGATTTTCGCCTTGACTGCGTCAATACCCTGAATCGCCAGCGGCGCATCGAAATCATCGCCGCGGACGGTGAAATACGTCGAATAATACTCCAGCGGCATGTAGAGCTTGAACCAGCCGAGCTTCATCGCCGCGATAACGTATGCGGCAGCGTGCGCCTTCGGGAACATGTACTTGATCTTCAGGCAGCTGTCGATATACCAGTCCTCGACGTTGTTGTCCTTGAGCATCTGGATGATCTCCGGCGTGAACTGCTTCGGCGCCTTGCCCTTTCGTGTCCACTCCATGATCTGGAATGCCATCTTTGGTGCGACACCCTTATAGAGCAGCGTCGTCATGATGCTGTCACGGGTTCCGATGACCTCCGAAATCGTGCAGGTGCCGGCTTCTATCAGATCCTTTGCATTGCCCAGCCATACGTCCGTACCGTGCGACAGACCCGAAATCTGGAGAAAGTCCGAGAATTTCGTCGGTTTCGCATCCAGCAGCATCTGGATCGTGAAACCCGTGCCCATCTCCGGGATACCGAGAGAACCGGTCTTGCAGTAGATATCCTCCTCCGTCACGCCCAGCACCGAGCAGTCGGTACACATCTGGATCACCTTCTGGTCGTAGCCGGGTACGTCCTTGATGAGCTTGCCGGTCATATCCTCGAGGTGCTTGTACAGGGTCGGAACGACGTGCCCGAGCTCATCGAGCTTGAGGATCGTATCGTGAATGGAATGGAAGTCGAAGTGGGTCGTGATAACATCCGAATCCGCCGCATCTGCGGGATGCTGCACGGGGGTGAAGTCGTAAACCTCGTAATCCGACGGCACAACAACCATGCCGCCCGGGTGCTGACCGGTCGTGCGCTTGATGCCGGTG
>ONEQ01000084.1:11227-17646 GCA_900316885.1 uncultured Eubacteriales bacterium
TCCTCGGTGTATTTCTTGACAAAGCCGTATGCCGTTTTATCCGCAATCGTGCCGATGGTTCCGGCTTTGAACACGTTGTCGCGTCCGAACAGCTCCTCCGTGTAGCGGTGGGCGCTCGACTGGTACTCACCGGAGAAATTCAGGTCGATATCCGGCGCTTTGTCGCCGTCGAAGCCCAGGAACGTCTCGAATGGGATGTCATGCCCGTCCTTGAGCAGCTCCGCGCCGCATTTCGGGCAGTTCTTGTCCGGCATATCGAAGCCGGAGCCGTATTCACCGGTGGTGATGAATTCGCTGTACTTGCATTTCGGGCAGACGTAGTGCGGCACGAGGGGATTTACCTCGGAGATACCCGCCATGCTCGCCACGAACGACGAGCCGACCGATCCTCGCGAACCGACATGATACCCGTGCTCCTCGGAGTTGTATACCAGCTTCTGTGCGATCATGTAAAGCACCGAAAAGCCGTGCTTGATGATGGACGAAAGCTCACGGTCAAGCCGCTTGTCCACGATCTCCGGGAGCGGGTCACCGTAGATCTCCTTGGCGCGTGCATGGGTGATGCGCACCAGATCCTCCTCGGCACCGGGGATGTTCGGAGTGAAGGTGCCCTTCGGGATCGGGAATACGCGCTCGCACGAATCGGCAAAGTACTTCGGGTTCGTGACGACGATTTCCTCTGCCTTCTCCGCGCCCAGATAGCTGAATTCCTCCAGCATTTCATCCGTGGTGCGCAGATACAGGGGCGGCTGGTTTTCGGCATCCGCGAAGCCCTGCCCGGAGGTCAGGATCTTGCGGTAGATGCTGTCCTTCGGATCCAGAAAATGCACGTCGCAGGTCGCCACAACCGGGATATGCAGCTTTTCACCGAGCGCGACGATCTTACGGTTGTAATCCCGCAGCGCCTCCTCATCCTCCGCGAGCCCCTTGCGGATCATGAATTCGTTGTTGGCGATGGGCTGGATTTCGAGGTAATCGTAGAATTTGGCAAGATTTTCAAGATAGGCATCATCCTTGCCGTCCACCAGTGCCGTGAACAGCTCACCTGCCTCACACGCAGAGCCGAAGATCAGACCGTCGCGGTTCTGCTCCAGCACGGACTTCGGGAGAAGCGGATGACGGTAGTAGTAATTCAGATGCCCGTAGGACACCAGGCGGTAAAGATTCTTCAATCCCACCTGATTGCGCACCAGAATGATCTGGTGATAGGATTTGAGTTTCTTGACATCGATGGAATCGGTTTTGGTATTCAGGTCATTGAGGACCGTCACACCCTTTTCCTTCTCAAGCTTCTGTACCAGATTGACGTAGACCTTGGCAAGAATCGCCGCATCCTCGTTGGCGCGGTGATGCCCGAAGGTGCCGAGCTTGAGGTGCTTGACCACAACGTCCAGCTTATGACGGTTGAGCTGCGGCAGGCAGGACTGACAGAGAATCAGCGTATCGATCCAGTTGTACTGGAAATCGATGTTGTAATCCCTTGCCACGCGGTTGAGAAACGATGTATCGAAGGACGCATTGTGTGCCGCAAGAACGGGATGATCGCCGCAGAATTCCATGAACTGGCGCAGCGCCTCGCCCTCCTTTGGGGCATCGGCAACCATTTCATCGGTGATGCGCGTCAGCTCGGAGATATTCTCCGGAATGTGGCGTTCGGGATTGACGAACGTGTCAAAGCTGTCCACGATCTGCATCCCGCGCACCTTGACCGCACCGATTTCCGTCAGACGGTCGCGTTCAGAGGAAAGTCCGGTGGTCTCCACGTCGAAGATGATGATCTCGTCGTGAATGCTGCGCTCGTCATTGCCGTTGAGGATCTTCGGGCGGTCGAGGTCGTTGACCACATAGGCTTCGCAGCCGTAGATGACCTTGAAATTGGGATCCTTAATGCCGCTGATCGCGTTCATCGCATCCGGGAAGCCCTGCACAACACCGTGATCGGTGATGGCAATTGCCGGAAAGCCCCAGTCATACGCCCGCTTGATGAGATCGCCTGCCGGGGTGACGGCATCCATCGCGGACATGTTGGTATGGCAGTGCAGCTCGACGCGCTTTTTGCCCTCGGGGGCGGTATCCTTCCGCTGCTTTCGCTTGCGCAGGACGATGGAATCAGGCTTCAAAATCGCTTCGCGTGCGAACGGATCATCCTCAATCTTGCCGGCAACGAGGATGCTCTTGCCCTTTTTGAGCTCGCCCAGCGGCAGCGCCTCGAGCTTTTTCACCGCATCAAACAGCTTGAGCGTGACAGAACCGGAGAAATCCGTGATCTGGTAGGTGATAACGCGCCGGTCGCCGCGAATATCCTTGGTTTCCGTCGCGAAAATATCGCCGTACACAACCACACGCTCGTTCCGGGTCTGGAGTGCGACGGGGATCGGGATCGCCTCATCGCGGATCATTCTGCCCTTGATGAGCACATCCTCGCCCTTGACCGCATCCATCTGCACGGCATCGCTCGACACCGACTGCGGGGTATCCGGGATCGGGGGCGGGGTGTACTCAAAGCGATCAGGCGCAGGCGGGGGCGGCGGCGGTGCCGGCTCATAGTCCGGCGGAATGTCCTCAATGACATGCTCAAGCTCCTCGGCGGAAAGTGTGTCCACGCCGTGGAGCGTCACGCGCATCTCCCGGTCAAACACGCGGCGGATAAGCGTTTCCATCGCAGTGGTGAAATGGAATTTCTGAAGGATGGGATACCCGCCGTTTTGCAGCTCTATGTGGATATGCTCACCGTCCCACGTCCATTCCGCCCTGTTGAGGAAGCCGTTGACGATGGGCAGATCGCGCTTGAGCATCTGCACAAGCTCCCAGGCACAGTCCGGTGTCAGGAGCTTGGCATCATAGCGCGGATCAACACGGAATGTTCGGAGCTGCAGCGCCGCACATGTTACCTGCTCAAATTTCAGAATATCCGCAAACGGTGCAATATGCGGGAACTGCACAACAACCGAGATATCTCCGAGCATTTTCTTGTCGTATTGTATCTCCTCGATCACACCCGGCTGCACCGACGGCGGAATATCCTTGGTGTACTGCGAAAAGAATTCCATGAGCGTTGCATTTGCCATTGTTTCACCTTATCCTTGGTTATTTGGCGGGTATGCGTTTACAGCTTCGCCAGTTCCTCGAGCAGTGCCGGAACAATCTGATCCTCGGGGACTTTTTTCAGGGTCTCGCCGTGCTTGAAGATCAGACCTACGCCGTCGCCGCCGGCAACACCGATGTCCGCTTCACGCGCTTCGCCCGGTCCGTTGACCACGCAGCCCATGACTGCGATCTTCACATCCTTGTCGATGTCCTTCACGGCATCCTCGACCTGCTTGGCAAGGCTCACCAGATCGATCTTCGTGCGTCCGCAGGTCGGACAGGAAACGATCTGCACGCCGCCGCGCTTGCCGATGCTTTTCAGGATGTCCTTTGCCGCTGCGATCTCACGCGCCGGATCATCCGTCAGGCTCACGCGGATGGTCTCACCAATGCCGTCATGCAGCAGCGCACCGATGCCGATGGCGGACTTGATGAGTCCCATGCGCTCGGTGCCCGCTTCGGTCACGCCGAGATGCAGCGGATAACTGCACTTTTCTGCCGCAAGACGATAGCTGTCGATCATGCGGTTCACATCCGAGGACTTGATCGAGATCACAATATCCGTGAAGTCGAACTGCTCCAGCATCGCCGCATGGGTGAGGGCGGATTCCACAAGGGCTTCGGGAGTGGGAGAGCCGTATTTTGCGAGGATCTCCTTTTCGAGAGAACCGGAATTGACGCCGATGCGGATCGGGATATGCCGCTTCTGGCAAGCCTCCACGACTGCCTTCACGCGATCCATATCACCTATATTGCCGGGATTGATGCGGATTTTATCCACACCCGCCTCCGCGCACGCAAGCGCGATGCGGTAGTCAAAGTGGATATCCGCCACCAGCGGGATGCTGATCTTATCCTTGATGGCGGGGATCAGCTTCACAGCATCGAGCGTGGGAACCGCCGTGCGGATGATCTCGCAGCCGGCTTTTTCAAGCGCGACTGCCTGTGCGACATTGCCCTCCACATTCTCTGCGGGTACGTTCAGCATGGACTGGATGTAGATGTGCTTGCCGTCAAGCACGCAGTTTCCGACTTTTACGGGTTTAACATTTCTCATGAGAATCCTCCTTGCATCATGGATTGAACAGTTTCAGAATATCCTGGATCGACACCGCGATCATCAGCAGGAACAGCAGTGCCATGCCTGCCAGATGCACCATGCCTTCCTTCTCAGGCGGGATTGGCTTGCGGCGGATGCCCTCTACGACAAGGAACACCAGTCTTGCACCGTCGAGTGCCGGGATGGGCAGCAGATTGAAGATGCCGACGTTGACCGTGATGAAGCTGGCCAACGAAATGACACTCTCTGCATGCTGCTTGAACGTCTCACCCTGCTGCGCTGCTTCACCGATAGTTGTCACTATACCGACCGGACCGGACAGATCATGGAAACCATACTTGCCGGAAATCAGATCCCGCAGGGACGACCAGATCAGACGTGCTGTCGAAATAGTGTCCAGAAAGCTGTACTGAATGACATTCAGCGGGTTGAGCTTGACGCGGTTCACATAGAAATCAAGGCGGGTGTCGTTCAGCTTGTTGCGGAAGGTCACATTCGGAAGTGTCACCTTCTGTCCGCCGCGCCGCACCACGACCTCCATCGTATCGGAGTCATTCGTGGACAGCTTGTAGGACAGGTCGGTATCCGTCAGGATACGCATCCCGTTGATCTTCAGGATGGTATCCCCCACCTGCAAGCCAGTTTCCGCGCTCATGGCGATGCACTCATCTGTTTCCGGATTTGTGCGGAATTCCGCGACGGTCAGATCGCCCAGCATCCCGTACAGGCATGTGCTGATGATAATCAAAAGAAAGCCGAGGATCAGATTCATGACCGGTCCCGCAAACACAACAAGCATCCGCTGCCAGACAGGTCTGTGATGGAATGCACGGGGATCGTCGCTGTCATCGTCCTCGCCCTCCATGGCGCAGTAGCCGCCGATTGGGAAGGCACGGAGCGAATACTCCGTCTCGCCCTTCTGCTTCTTGAAGATGGCTGGACCCATACCCACGGCGAACTTGTTGACCTTGACGCCGCAGAGCTTTGCCACGACAAAATGCCCCAGTTCATGCAGCACGACAATGACGAAAAACACCAGCATTGCGATCAGAATCGAAACAATACTCATATATCCTACCCTTTCTCTCTATTGCGCTGTCACTTTTTGGAGATGCTCTCCCGGACAAATGCGCGTGCCGCCTGATCTGCCGCAAGGACATCCTCGTAGCAGGTTACAGCACCGCCCGGAACGGCTTCCATCGCCGCACGGACAAGCTCACCGATCTCGAGGAATCCGATCTCGTCGCGCAGGAAATGCCATACGGCTTCCTCGTTCGCGCCGTTCACAATCGCCGGACGCAAGCCGCCCTCGGTGATCGCATCAATCGCACAGCGCAGGCAGTCAAATGTATCATAATCGGGCTTTTCAAATGTCAGTGTGCCGTAATCCGTCAGGCTCAGCGGATGCGTCGGACACTCCACACGCTGCGGATAGAGGAGCGCGTACTGAATCGGAATCTTCATATCCGGCACGCCCATCTGTCCGATCACAGCGTAGTCCTCGTATTCCACAGCGGAATGAAGAACGCTCTGGCGATGCACCACGATCTCGATCTGCGACGGATCGAGGTCAAAGAGCCACTTCGCTTCGATAAATTCCAGACCCTTGTTCATCAGCGTGCTGGAATCGATCGTGATCTTGTTGCCCATGTCCCAGTTCGGGTGTTTCAGGGCATCGGCGGCACGGACATTCGCGAGATCTGCCTTCTTCTTCCCGAAGAACGGCCCGCCCGATGCGGTCAGGATGATCTTGCGTATCTTGTTGCCCTCATTGCCCTGTAAGCTCTGGAAAATCGCGGAATGCTCGGAATCTACGGGATAGATCTTCACGCCCTTTTCTGCCGCATTCTTCATGACCAGACTGCCGCCGGCAACCAGTGTCTCCTTGTTCGCCAGAGCGATGTCCTTGCCTGCCTCGATGGATTTGAGCGTCGGAAGGAGTCCTACCATGCCGACCACAGAATTGAGCAGGATGTCATGGGATTCGTTCGACGCGATCTCACAGAGTCCGTCCATGCCGGTCAGTACCTCGATGCGCTCGCCCTTGAGGAGGGTTTCAAGCTGCTCTACCTTCGACGGATCGTAGATGCAGACTGCCTCGGGATGGTACTTTTTCGCCTGCTCCGCGAGCTTTTCGGCATTGCTGTTTGCCGCAAGCGCGGTGACCTGCATCCCGTGCTTTTCAATGACCTCGAGCGCCTGCGTGCCGATGGATCCGGTCGAGCCCAGAATTGCGACCTTTTTCATATTAATACTTCCTTTCAGCGGAATA
>ONEQ01000015.1 GCA_900316885.1 uncultured Eubacteriales bacterium
TTATCGGCAATCCGTACCTGAAAAACGTCGATATATCGCACATCACCTCACTCGGTGAGGATGCGTTCTACTACTGCACGGCGCTCGAAAGCCTCAGCATCCCGGAGGGCATCGAGGAACTGAAGGGTGCGCTCTGCGGCAAATGCACCGCCCTGAAAAACGTGACGATCCCCTCGACGGTCAAGACTGTCGGAGAAAGCTGCTTTTACGGCTGCATGGCGCTCGAATCGGCGGTGCTCCCGGAGGGACTGGAAACCGTGCGGAACTATGCGTTCTTCAACTGCCCGTCACTGACGAGCGTCCGGCTCACGGACAGCGTGACGTCCATCGGGGAGTATGCCTTTGGCTTCTATCTCGGTGACGACGACAAGCCAAAGCGTCTGCCGGATTTTGAGATCGACGCGGCGAAGGACACCGAGGCATTCCGCTACTGCGCGAAGAACAGCATCAAATGCACCGGCGGCGTGACGCAGGGCTCGGTATTTCTGTACATCCTGCTCAGTGTGGTCGCGGCGGTTATCGCCATGACGATCGTGCTGCTGATCCTGCAAAAAAAATACCAGAAGGAACATGAAATCAACTGACGATTTGCGCCCTTACGGGCGCTTGACCCCATCCACAACCCCAAGGAGGAATTCCCTATGCATTGGAGGCAACCGATTGCGGCGCTTGCCGCAGGAGCCTGCCTGCTGCTGACCATGCCCTTTGCCGCATCTGCGGAGGGCGAGCAGAAAACCTATAAAGACGGCATGTTCACGTTCGGCTATACAGACGGCGGCGTGGAGCTTGTCGGCGTGGAATCGACCGTGCTGTCCGTGCGGCTGCCCGCGGAAACGGACGGACGGCGCATCGTCGGCATCGCGGACGGCGCATTCTACGGCTGCAATAACCTCGAAACCGCGTTCCTGCCGGACGGACTGAAATACATCGGCAGACATGCCTTTTCCGGCTGCGAGAATCTGCGGAGCCTGGAAATCCCCGACACCGTGGAGACGATCGGCGCAAATGCCCTCAGCGGGTGCTTTTTGCTCGAATCGCTGCACCTGCCGGACAAGCTCAGGGAGATCCCCGAGGGTCTGTGCTACACCTGCGCAAACCTCAAAACCGTGAATCTCCCCGATACCGTGACAAAGGTCGGTGACGAGGCGTTCTACTGCTGCTCTAAGCTGGAAAATCCCGAAATGCCGGCAAATCTCACGGAGCTCGGCAATTATGCATTCGCGTTCTGCACGTCCGTCACCGAGATTGATCTCCCAAAGGGCGTGCGCAAGCTCAGCGGCGGCACGTTCTGCGGCTGCGACGGACTGACGGAATTCACCGTCCCCCAGCAGCTCGAGGATATGGGCAGTCTCGCGTTCATGGGCTGCAACAACCTCTCCGCATTTGCGGTCGAGGAGGGCAATGTCAAGTACACCGCAAAGGACGGCATCCTCTACACGGATGAGGGCGCGACGCTGTATGCCTACCCCATCGGCAATCCGCAGACGGTGCTGGATATCCCGGAGGGCGTGACTGTCGTCTTTGACGGCGCTCTGTTCAAGGCGGAAAAGCTCGCGGAGGTGCGGTTCCCCTCGACGCTCACGAGGGTCGGCGCGGGTGCTTTTGAATACTGCACGGCGCTCAAAAACGTGAATCTGCCCGAGGGCACGGAGTATCTGTATGAAAACGCCTTTGCGGACTGCGCAGAGCTGACCCATGTGACACTCCCGTCCACACTGCGGGGCGTGGGGAATTACGCCTTTTACAACTGCCCGAAGCTCATGGAAATCACGGTTCCCGCGAGCTGCAAAACGGTCGGACAGTACTCGTTCGGCTATGTGGAAAAGCAGGGTGAGGACGGCAACGGCGAACCGGTGAAGCTGCAGGGCTTCAGGCAGCACGGCGGCGGCATCGGGCTGTTTAAAATACTTGCCATCATCTGCGCTGTCATCGCAGGCGGTGCGGTGATTTTCGTGCTGATCCGCATTATCAGGAAGAACCAGATGACCCCGGAGGAGCACGAGGCGAATGTGATCGCCGGCGAGGACTACACGGGCATCACCGAAGAACAGGAATCCGGGAACGAAACAAAGGAGGAGCAGATATGATTTTACTGGATGATCTCAAACTGGAGCTCAACGCAGACCGCAAGGCGCTCGACGAGCTGGCAGAGGTCCTGAATATCAAGAACGCCAAGGAGGAGGTTGAGTCCCTCCAGGCACAGGCAACGGCAGAGGGCTTCTGGGATGATCTGGAAAATTCCCAGAAGGTGCTGCAAAAGACCAAGCAGCTCGAGAACAAGATTGCGGGCTATCAGAGAATGGAAAACAAGCTCGAGGATCTCTTCACCATGCTGGAGCTCTGCATGGAGGAGGAAGACGAGGACATGCAGAATGAGATCGTTGCCGAGATGGCAGCGTTCAAGCAGGCGCTGGAGGACAAGAATCTCGAAACGCTGCTTTCCGGCGAGTATGACGGGCACAATGCGATCCTGACCTTCCATCCGGGTGCAGGCGGCACCGAGGCGCAGGACTGGGCGGAGATGCTGTATCGTATGTACAACCGCTGGGCAGAGCGCCACAATTTCAAGGTGCAGCTGCTGGACTATCTGGACGGCGACGAGGCGGGCTTAAAGAGCGCATCGATCATGGTCGAGGGCGAAAATGCCTACGGCTATCTGAAATCCGAGGCAGGCGTTCACCGTCTGGTGCGCGTATCCCCGTTCGATGCATCGGGCAGACGCCAGACATCGTTCGCGGCACTGGAAGTCATGCCGGAAATTGACGATAACATGGAGGTCGATATTCGTCCGGAGGATATTGACATGGAGGTGTACCGTTCGTCGGGTGCCGGCGGTCAGAAGGTCAACAAGACCTCGTCCGCAGTGCGTCTGATTCACAAGCCGACGGGTATCGTGGTATCCTGCCAGACGCAGCGAAGCCAGTACCAGAACCGCGATTATGCGATGAAAATGCTGGTTGCGAAGCTGGTCGAGATCAAGGAGCGCGAGCATCTGGAGAAGGTTTCGGACATCAAGGGCGTGCAGAAGGAAATCGGCTGGGGCGCACAGATCCGGTCGTATGTGTTCATGCCCTACACGCTGGTCAAGGATCACAGAACTGGCTTCGAGAACGGCAATATCACGGCTGTGATGGACGGCGATCTGGATGGCTTCATCCATGCGTATCTCAAGGCAATGTCTCACGGGACGCTGCAGAAGTAATGGTTTTTCGGGACTGCTCCTGTCTGGGGGCAGTCCCTTTGTTTGCGGGCAAAGCCCCCATACAAAATACCCGTCAAATTTTCCCGAAACGCTTGTAATTCCAATCCCATTGTGTTATAATATAGTTAACTGCAATTTGAAGAACGGAGGTTACACCCGGATGGTACAGCCCTACTATATGAACCGCGAGCTTTCGTGGCTCCTCTTTAACGAAAGAGTCCTCGAGGAGGCAGAGGACTCCAACGTCCCGCTGCTCGAGCAGCTCAGCTTTTCCGCGATTTACCAGAGCAATCTCGACGAATTTGTTCAGGTGCGTGTCGGCACCATGCTCGACCGCATGGCAAGCGACCCCGATAAAAAGGACGGACGCAGCGGCATGAAGCCCAAAAAACAGCTCAAGGAAATGCTTCACCGCATCAGCGCCCTCGTCCCCCGCAAGGACCGCGCCTACCTCCATACCATGGAGCAGCTCAGGGCGTTCGGCATCGAGCGCGTCACCTTCAGCGAGGCGACCCCCGATGAAAAGGCATTCCTCGAGCAGTACTTCAAGCGCGAGGTCAAGCCCCTCCTGTCGCCCATCGTCATTGATAAGGGACAGCCGTTCCCCTTCCTGCGCAATAAGGAAATCTATATCGCCGTCCACCTCGCCGGACGCAATTCCGTCAAGCTCGGCATCATCCCCGCCGGCGGCAGCGCCCTCGGCCGGGTCATTCGTCTCGGCAGAACGGGGCGGTTCATCCTCCGCGAGGATCTCATCATGCACTTTGTTTCCCAGGCGTTCAAGGGGCATAAGGTGATCGATGCCGCGATTCTCCGTGTGACCCGCAGCGGCGTGATTACCTACAACGAAACCGCGCCGGATGAGTTCACCGACTTCCGCAATGTCATGGAGGAGCTCATCCACAAGCGCAGCAAGCTCGGCGTCGTGCGGCTCCAGATGAACAGCGCACTTGACCCCGAGGTCATGCATTTCCTGCTCAAAAAGCTCGGCATCAGGCAGCGGCAGCTCTTTTTCGAGGAAATACCCCTCGATCTGAGCTTTGTCTACAAGCTCCAGGAATTCAACGATTCGCCGGATCTCCGCTTCCCGCCGGAGAAGCCCCAGAACCGCCGCGATATTTCGCCCAAAAAGGCGATGATGACGCAGATCGCGGAGCGCGATTTCCTGCTGTCGTATCCGTATGAGAGCATTTCGCCCTTCCTGCGCCTGCTCGATGAGGCGGCACTTGACCCGGATGTCGCATCCATCAAGATTACGCTCTACCGCGTCGCATCCAACAGCCGCGTGGTCGAGGCGCTCTGTCAGGCTGCCGAAAACGGCAAGGATGTGCTGGTTCTGGTCGAGCTCCGCGCCAGATTTGACGAGGAGAACAATATCGCATGGGCAAAGCGCCTCCAGGATGCCGGCTGCACGGTGATCTACGGCCCGCACAACATGAAGGTGCATTCCAAGCTCCTGCTGATCTCCCGCCGCACCGAAAACGGCATCCAGAACTTCACCCAGGTCGGCACGGGCAACTACAACGAAAAAACCGCCAGAATCTACACGGATCTCTGCCTGCTGACCGCCAACGAGCAGATCGCGGAGGATGCGCGGCATGTGTTCGATGCGCTCTCGACGGACAGCCTTGTGGAACATTCCGAACAGCTCATGGTTGCGCCGCTTTGCATGAGAAACCGCATCCTGCAAATGCTTGAGGAGGAAATCCGCCACGCGCAGAACGGCGAGGAAGCCTATTTTGCGGCGAAAATCAACTCCATCTCGGACAAGGGGCTCATGGATAAGCTTGCTGAGGCATCGCAGGCGGGCGTGAAGATCGAGCTCGTCGTGCGCGGCATCTGCTGCCTGAAACCGGGCGTCGAGAACTACACGGACAATATCCGCATCGTGAGCATCGTCGGGCGCTATCTGGAGCACAGCCGCATCTACATTGCCGGCACGAAGGAGCGCCGGCGCGTCTACATCAGCTCGGCAGACTTCATGACGCGCAACACCATGCACCGCGTCGAGGTTGCCGCACCGCTGCTGGATCCGAAGATCCGCGAAAAGGCGGTCGAGCTGGTACAGCTCTGCCTGTCGGATAACACCAAGGTGCGCGTCGGACAGCCGGACGGCAGTTTCATCCACTGCATCCCCGCAGAGGGAAAAAATGCCGTCAATGCGCAGGAAACGCAGTATGCGAGAGCTGTGAAGGCTGCGGGAAAATAAGTCCCGCTGCTATGAAAGGAGTCAGATTTGGAGGAAAATTCGGAAACCAAAACCGTCGCCGTGCCCGTCCATGAGGAGACATGGCAGGATCGTGCGCAGAAGGCGCTCTGGACATTCCTGACGATTGCGGCGGCGATCATCTTCTACCATCTGCTGCAATATCTCGGCAATATTTCGGCATTTGTCGGGAAGGTGCTGCACGGCATGAGCCCTGTGCTCTGGGGACTGATCTTCGCGTATCTGCTGGCACCGGTCGCGAGCTTCTACGAGCGCAACATCACGGAGCTTGTGATGCGCAGCAAGGCGAAAAAGGGCAAGAAACCCACGGAAAAGACCCCGAAGCGGATCCGCGGCGTGACGGGCATCCTGACGCTGCTGACGGCAATCATTTTCATTGCCGCGCTGCTGCTGCTCATCATCCCGGAGATTTACAACAGCTTGTCGGGCATCATCAAGGAGCTGCCGTCGCAGATTGAGAATCTGTCGCAGCGTTTGCAGAACAAGACATTTTTCGACAATTCCACGGCAATCGGGCAGTACGCGAACAATGCGGTGCTCGAAGCGCTTAATTCCGTGCGGGACTGGCTGCTCAAGGACTTCTCCAAGCAGGCATCGACGCTGATGGAATACTTCTACACGGGTGTCAAGGGCTTTGTGAGCGTGATCTACAATCTGGTCATCGGACTGATTCTCTCGATGTACATCACCATCGACAAGGAAAAGCTCCAGAACCAGATCAAGAAGCTTGCCTATGCGATCCTGCCGACACAGCGTGCGCTGGGCGTGCGGATCATGTTCAACCGTGCCAACAAGAAGCTGAGCACGGCAATCCGCGGAAAGATCGTGGATTCGATGATTATCGGCATGATTCACTTCATCATGCTGAGCTTCGCGAATCTCCTGCCGTGGTTCAACTACCCCTATCCGGTGCTGCTGGCGGCAATCGTGGGGCTGACGAATGTGGTGCCGTTCTTCGGCCCGATCGTCGGCGGCTTCATCACGGCAGTGCTGGTGCTGTTCGATAATCCGTCCATGACGATCCCGTATCTGATTATGGTGGTCATTCTCCAGCAGTTCGACGGCAATTTCCTCGATCCGCACATTGTCGGCGGTTCGATCGGACTGCGTCCCCTCTGGTCGATCAGCGCCTGCCTGCTGGGCAGCGCAGTGCTGGGTGTACCGGGCTTTGTGCTGGGACCGCCGTTCGTGTCGTTTGTGTATGAGATCGTGAGCGAGGCTTGTGACCAGCGTCTCCGCAACAAGCAGCTCGGGGAAATGTTCCACCTGCCCTCCGAGGAGGAGGTTGCCAAGCAGCAGGAGGAGGAGCACCACGAGATCGAGCCGGAAACGCAGAAGCTGGAGAAATTCATGCAGAGCAGCGCCGGAAAGCTCTCGGGGCTTTTGCAGAAGATCAAGAAGGATAAGTAACATGAAACCCCCGGTACTAGTGTACCGGGGGTTATTTTGCTTTCTAGGGATACTGTGCCGCGGAGCGTCCCCTGCACCCCGCTTTGTGGGGGCGAAGGGGCAGAGGGAGCAGACGCGGAGCACAGCCCCCTGTCAGGCTTCCTCCGCAGGAGCCAGATCGATGTGCCCGGATGCGACGTCGGCACGCGCACAGACCACGGAAATCGCATCGCCCAGCCGGAATGTCTGACCCGTGGAGGCGTTGCGGATATACCAGCCCTCCTCGATCTCATACTCGCCGTCCGGCATGTCGTGGATGTGATACAGCCCCTCCGCGTGATTCTCCAGCGTCACATAAACGCCGAAATCCGTCACACTCGTGATAACCCCGCGGAATACCTCGCCCACATGCGAACGCATATACTCCGCCGCATAGCAGTCGTCCGCCTCACGCTCGATCTGCACGGCACGGAGCTCCGTGTCCGAGGACTGGATTGCCGCCTTTTCCGCGAAAACCGCATAGCGCTTCTGCATCCATTCCTTGTCCGCGCCCGCGAGAAAATCCGTCAGGATCCGATGCACGCACAGATCCGGGTAGCGCCGGATCGGGGATGTGAAATGCGCGTAATCCCGCAGCGCCAGTCCGAAATGCCCCAGCGGCTCATGGCTGTATTTCGCCTTTGCCATCGAACGGAGCGTCAGATTGTTGATGACCGGATACCAGACCTCCTCGCGGTTGTCCTCCAGAATCTTCTGGATGTCCCGCGGACTCGCCTGATCGAATACCGGCGGCTCCCCGCCCAGACGCACGAGCATTTCCTTGAGCGACGCGATGCGCTCCGGGGACGGCTCCTCGTGGACGCGGTACACCAGCGGAAAGCCCTTCGTCCGTGCCAGACGCGCCGCCGCTTCATTCGCCGCCAGCATACATGCCTCGATGATACATTCACTCCGCCCGCGATCAACCGGCGACAGCCCCACGCAGATGCCGTTTTCATCCAGCAGCAGCGCGGATTCCGTGCTTTCCAGCTCCGGCGCACCTCTCCGGTGCCGCAGCGCTTCGAGCTTGCTTGTCAGCGCGTCCAGCATGTGCAGGGTGTCGGTCACCTCCGCGTATTTTGCCTGAATTTCCGGCGATGCCGTGCCGTCCAGAACCGCATTGCACTCGGAATACACACCCCGCACGCGGGAGCAGATCACGGATTTGCAGAATTCCGCATCCAGCAGGTCGCCCTCCGCGGAAATATGCATCAGCGCCGAGATCGTCAGCCGGTCCTCGCCGCCGTTCAGGGAGCAGATGCCGTTGGACAGCGCTTTCGGGAGCATCGGAATCACCTTGTCGGCGTAGTAGATGCTTGTGCCGCGCCGGAAGGCTTCGGCATCGAGTGCGGAATTTGCCCGCACATAGTGCGATACATCCGCGATATGCACGCCCAGCAGCCAGCCGTCCTTTTCCTTGGTGACGGACACCGCGTCGTCCATATCCTTGGACATCGCGCCGTCAATCGTGAAGATGATCTCCCCGCGCAGGTCGCGTCTGCCCTCAAGGTCGAATTCTGTGATGCCCGCATCTGCGAGCTTCTGCGCATCCTTCTCGACCTCGTCCGGGAATTCGATGGGCACATCCCGCGCCGCGATGCTCGCCGCCATGCAGTTTTCGGCGCTGTCGGCGGTGCCGAAATTCAGGATCACGCGCACGCGGTGCTCCCGGTGCCGCTGTCCGCGCTCGGTCAGGACGCAGAGCACCTTGTCACCGATGGCGTAGGGCTCACTTTCCTGATAGTCGATGTGAAGCTCCATGCTCATGCCGTCCGGCACAAGGCAGAGTCCCTCGTCCGTGGGGACGATTGTGCCGCAGAGCCGCGCTTCCGGGTTCGGCTCAAGGATGGAGAGCACCTCCGCTTCGGGGAAGCCGTCCTCGCGGGAGGGCAGCTGCCGGCAGAGCACCTTGTCCCCCGGCATGCCGCCGAGGAGGTACTTGCCGGGGACGAAATAATCGATGCGCTCCTCGTCGCGCACGAAGCCGTAATTCCCGGCAAGGCGCACGATCTCTGCCTTGAAGCAGTCGTCCCGGCTGCAAAGCACGTACATATCGCGCTTTTCGAGGATCACGCCGTCATGCAGAAGCTGTTCAATTGCCGTCAGGTAGGCATTCATGGAACGCTTGGCGCGGCATTTATTGGCAAGCTCGGAGGCGCGAAGCTGCTTGCGGGCGGTTGTCTGGAGAAAGATCTGGATTTTCCGTGTATACTGCGCCACAACATTCGGATCGGCGGGCTTGGTCGCTCGTTTTTTGGGCGCAGGTGATTTTTTTTGTTCATGCTTTTTATTGTGTCGTGCCATAGTTTTGCTCCTTTTGTGTAATGAGAAAAAAGGTGCGGGTGCAGGGCTGCATAGCCCTGCCGAGGGAGGTTTAGGAGGGGCGAGCAGCCCCTCCTAAGTCGGCGCAAGCCGACAAATCAGGGAAGCGGGAATATGAGCCGGATCTCCGTCCCCTCACCGAGCGTCGAATGCAGAACGATCTGCCCCGCATGGAATGACATGCCGTGCTTGACGATCGACAGACCCAGTCCCGTGCCGCCGACCTCCTTGGAATGGCTCTTGTTCACGCGGTAGAACCGCTCAAAAATCCGGTCGCAGTCCGCCTGCGGGATGCCGATGCCGTTGTCCTTGATGTTGATAACCGCCTTGCCGTCCTCCTTGCGCGTCGTGACATGCACCCAGCCGCCGGGCTTGTTGTACTTGATCGCATTGTCGCAGACGTTGTAGATAATCTCCTCCAGCAGGGGGCGCACGCCGCTGATCGTGACGTGATCGCCGTCACAGCGCATGGAAATGTCATTCTTCTCCGCCGCCAGCTTCAGGCGCGAGGTCACCTCCCGGCACAGCCCGTTCAGCTCGACCATGCTCCGCTCCCCGTAGGGGCGCTCGTCGATGTCCTCCAGATGCGAGAGCTTGAGAATGTCGTTCACCAGCGTCATGAGGCGCTGGGCTTCCTTGTAGATATTGTCCGCAAAATGGGGAATATCCTCCTCCTTGACCATGCCGTCGCGCATGATCTCCGCAAAGCCGGAGATCGAGGTCAGCGGCGTTTTCAGCTCATGCGACACGTTCGCGGTGAATTCCTGCCGCAGGAGATCCTGCTTGCGGTGCTCCTCGCGGATTGCCTCCATCTGGCGGTGAATCTGCTGGTTCTGGGTGATGAGACGGCGCACGAAGGGCTTCATTTCGTCGTAAACATCGCGGTCGTCGGGGTTCTCGACGTCCATTTTATTGATGTTGCTCACGATCTTCCGGCTCGAACGCGATGCCAGCACGATCGACGCCAGCGCCGCAATGAGCAGGATCAGGAGCATCGGAAAGCCGAGATTGTACACGAGCCGCCAGAGCGTGTCCTGCCGCATCGATACGCGCAGTACATCGCCGTTTTTCAGGAGCATCGCATAATTCGCCGTTTCCTCGAACAGGCTCTGGGAATAGCGCTGGCTGGAGCCCTCACCGCTTTGCAGCGCCTGCTGCACCTCGTCGCGTGAGAGGTGATTTTCCATTTTCTCGACAGGGATCCGGCTGTCATAAAAGACGCTGCCGTCCGGGTGGATGAGGGTGACGCGGGTCATGCCCTCGGTGTGGAGGCGCGTGACAAGCTCCTCGCCCTCGGCATTGGCGAGGGTCGAGAAATACACCGCCTTATCCCGCAGCTCCGTGAAATTCCGGCGTGCGAGATAGTCGCTCATGGCATAGAGAATCAGCCCGAAGCTCAGCACGAACACGATCATACATGCCCCGAACATACGTTTTGTCAGTTCACTCCTCATGGTCATTCACCTCCAGCTTATAGCCGATGCCGCGCACGGTGCGGATGTAATTGCCAGCCGCGCCGAGCTTCTGGCGCAGGGTACGGATATGGACATCGACGGTGCGGTTCTCGCCGTCGAAGGCGTAGCCCCACACCTGATCGAGAAACTGCTCCCGCGTGAGCACGAGCCCTTTATTGCGCAGAAGCAGACACAGCATCTCAAATTCCTTATAGGTCAGTGTGATCGGCTCGCCGCCGACCTGCACGATGTGGCGCTCCACGCTGACGAACAGGCAGCCGAGCCGGTAGCCCTCGGGTTTTTCCGGCTCCTCCGGTGCGGCACGCCGCAGCAGCGCCCGCACCCGTGCGATGAGCTCCATCATGCCGAAGGGCTTGGGGAGATAGTCGTCCGCACCGAGGTCGAGCCCGATGACCTTATCGTACTCGTTGGATTTGGCGGTGAGCATCATCACCGGGATGCGCCGGGTCGCGGCATCCGACCGGAGCTTGCGGAGGATGGACAGCCCGTCCTCCTCGGGGAGCATGATGTCCAGCAGGATGAGATCCGGCAGGGCAGTCCGGAGCGCCTCCCAGAATGCCGAGGGCGTGCCGAAGCCCTTTGCCTCCATATTTGTGCCCGAAAGCGTGTAGACGACAAGCTCCCGGATGGAATTATCGTCCTCGACAAGGTATATCATCATCTTCACCTCTTTTTGGGGGGCTGCTCGCCCCCCAAACCCCCTCGGCAGGGGATGGGATCCCCTGCACCTCATCCGCTTTCAGGATCGGGGGTGCATTGTTTCAATATGAAATAGTCTGAGCGCATTTTCCCGGCAGATATCGATGATCTCCTGCGGCTCCATGCCGCGGAGCTCTGCCGCGCGTTCGGCGGCATACGCGATCATCCGGCTGTCATTGCGCTTGCCGCGGTGCGGGACGGGCGCCAGATAGGGGCAATCCGTCTCCAGCAGCATATACTCTAAGGGGAGCATTTCGACCGTTTCCACGGCACGGCGGGCGTTCTTGTACGTCAGCGTCCCGCCGAAGCCCAGATGCAGTCCGAGCTTCACGGCTTCCTTCGCCGTCTCCTTCGAGCCGCTGAAGCAGTGGATCACGCCTTTGGGACGATACTTTTGCAGAATCTCCATCGCGTCGCCCATCGCATCCCGGATGTGGATGATCGCGGGGAGTTCGAGCTCTTTGGCAAGCTCGAGCTGTGCGGTAAAGACCTGCTTCTGAAATGCCGCATCATAGCCCTCATAGTGATAGTCCAGCCCGATCTCACCGACCGCGCGTACCTTGTCCGGGTGCGATGCCGCCAGATCACGGATCTGCGCCAGCCAGTCCGCCGGGAGTCCGTCCACATTCTCCGGATGCACCCCGACCGCGCAGTACACATGCGGGAACTGCTGTGCCAGCGCAAGCGATGCCGCGGAATCTGCCGGCGTGCAGCCGCAGAGCATCACATGGGAAACACCCTGTGCCGGGAAATCCGACAAAAGCTGCATCCGGTCCGCATCAAAGGCGGCATCGGTGTAGTGCGCGTGGGTGTCGAAAATGCCGCGGTACTTATTCACCTTCCTGCTCCTCAGAGGCGACAGTTACAACCTCTGCGGGCTTCTCGAAGTATTCCTGCACCGTGCGGTAGAAATCGCTCGACAGCAGGTAGACATCCGATTCCTTGCCCGGTTCGCCGGTCACCAGACGGAACATGCCCACATTCTTGCCGTAGGTGAACATATAGCGCAGAGCGCTCTTGTGCTCGTTGAAGTCCTTGGCGGTGATGTCGGTTTCCATCTTGTTGATGAGCTGCTTGAAATTGGTATCCATCGACGCGAGCAGTCGCTCCTTGTCACTGTCGGTGACGTTAATCATGGTAGTCATGAGATCCGCTGCCGTTGCGCAGCGCTCGCTCTCGCCCTGCTTGAAGAACGGATAGGTCATGAGCTTCTCGATCTGCCGTGCGCCGAGGAACTGCGGTGCATCCGTATCCTCAAAGCCCTTGATGCCCTGCGGCACGCGGTAGTAGACGCCGCCGTAAATATCGCAGATCTGCTGGAATCCCTCGCTCTGGAGGATGGAATAGCGGTCAATGTGGATGCCCGCCTCGCTCTCGAGCGCCTTCTCGACGCTGATGATGCCGCCGGAATTGAAGAAGCCCTTGAGGGAATCCTGTCTGCCGTCCACAACAGCGAGCATGTTTGCCGGGAACGAGATGAACAGAATGTGCTTATCTGCCGGCAGGATCCGCGCAATCATGAAAGTCAGCGGCTCCTTGGAAGCCTCCTCCTCCTTGAGAATGAACAGGATCGTCATGTTGTCATCTGCTGTGGGCTTGACAACGGTCGAGTTCCATTCCACCGTGTGCTCCTGATTGATGCCGATGTGATTGAACAGATACATCGCAATGCTGCCGAGGATCACGATGCCGAAGATCAGTGTCAGCAAAAACGGAATCGCGACATGACTCTTCTTCGTTTTCTTCTTTTTCTGAATTCTCTGAATTTTCTGTGCCATTGGGGTTACCTCCTGTAAAAATATGAAAACCGTCTGAAAGTTTTACGCGCCTACTTGCTTTTTTTTGAAAGAAGTGTTATAATGAATAGGAATGGGTTCACGTTCGGGCGACACCCATCTCCACAGGCCATTGCTGAACCGGCGGAATTGTGTTCTCCGGCGGTCTGGGATAGATCCGGCAGTATGCCAGTCCGCGGCGTTTGGCATAGTTCAGCGTATACATCGAGCCGGAGCGCCCGTTATCGCACACGGCGATGATCGCCGCGCTGTGCTCGACCATGAAGTCGTTGCGCCGCAGGAAAATGCTGGGATCCCGTGCGGAGCCGGGCAGGATGATATGCCGGTCGATCTGATTGAGCATGGCATACAGATGCTGCATGTCATAGCCGCGCCTGTAGTAGAATTCCTCGTAATCCGCGCACGGCTGCACGCCGATCACGATGATCTGCGGCTTGACCAGGCGCAGACCGAACAGGATGTCTGCCGCGAGGTAGTCCACACCGTCTGCAAGTCCGGTATAAAAGCTGGTATAGCCCTTGAGGACAGCGCGGAGGATGTAGTGCTGCAGCGTTTGCCGCAGTCCCTGGAGCATCTCGTTCTGCGGGAGCTTTTCCGGCCGGTGACCGGTGAAGCAGAGGGATTTTGCCCGGGAAAGACCGGCAAGCTGGGGACAGGGCGGGTTTGGTTCCATAGATCACACCTCACATTCCGGGTAGTTCTTTAAATCATAAATCACCTATATTATAGCACATACTCGCAAGAACCACAAGTGCAAAACCGCAATTTTTTGTAAAACTTACACTTTTGTTCTTTTTTTGATGCCTTTTGGGTATAGTTTTTGATGAATACTACCGAAAGTATAAGACATCAGACAGATACAGATAGAAAGAAGGAGTCCAAAATGCAGTACCGACAGCGTGCATGGGCGGAGATTTCACTCGATGCCCTGACGCATAATGTAGAACGGATCCGGGAGAAGCTTTCGGATACCACGGAATACTGCGCCGTAGTCAAGGCAGATGCCTACGGTCACGGCGAGGAGATTGTCTGCCGCAAGCTGTATGATCTCGGCGTGCGGTTCTACGCGGTGTCGAGCTTTGAGGAGGCTGTGCGTGTGCGCAGCTACTGCCCGGAGGGGGAGATTCTGATTCTCGGCTATACATCGCCGGAATGTGCCCCCATGCTCGCAGAAAAGCAGATCATCCAGACGGTTGTTTCCGGCGAATACGCCAAAGCGCTCTCGGATTTCGCGCAGCCCGGATGCCCGGTGCGCTGCCACATTGCGCTGGATACGGGCATGGGCAGAATCGGCGTGCAGACGGTTGAATTGGCAGCATGCTACTGGGAGCTTGAGCAGATTATGACGCTGCCGGGCATCTCGGTTGAGGGCTTGTTCACGCACTTTGCGGTTGCGGACGAGGATGCGCCGGAGCATCTGGACTACACAGAAAAGCAGGAGAGCATGATCTTCCGCGTGGCGGATTACCTGCGCGGCAAGGGTGCGGATCTGAAGCATGTCCACTGCATGAACAGCGCGGCGATTCTCTACCGGAACAATCCGCAGAGCACGCTGGGACGTGCGGGCATCATCATGTACGGACTCAAGCCGAATGCGGCGCTCGGCGTGCCGCTGGATCTGGAGCCGGTGATGTCCTTCCGTTCGCGGATCAGCCACATCAAGACGGTCAGCCCCGGCACCTGCATCAGCTACGGGCGCACCTATGTGGCGGAATCGGAGCGCCGCATCGCGACGGTGACGATCGGCTATGCCGACGGCTACAGCCGGCAGCTTTCCAACAAGGGCGAGGTGCTGGTCGGCGGCGTGCGCTGTCCGATCACGGGGCGCGTGTGCATGGATCAGATGATGATCGACGTGACGGATGCGCCGGAGGCGGAGATCGGTGAGGTTGTGACGCTGATCGGCACGGACGGCGGCGAGACAATCACGGCAGACGAGGTCGCCGGACTTTGCGGGACGATCGGCTATGAGATCGTCTGCGGTATCTCCAAGCGCGTGCCGCGTATTTTCCTGGAAAACGGCAAGCTGGTCCACGAGGACCGGCTGTTCTAGGGATACAGGGGGCATCCGACTGACAACTGGTCAGTTTTTTGTAACATTAGTAGGGGGAAAAGCTACTACCTTTTAGATAGCGCAAATGCGCGTATGGATCAAAGAAAAAGTTGGAGGAACTACATGAGAACGTACTCATTGGGAATCGATGTCGGCTCGACGACGGTCAAGACCGTGGTCTGCGACGAGAATGCAAAGATCCTGCATTCCGCATACCAGCGGCATTTTTCTAAGGTCAAGGAGACCGTGTCGGAGCAGCTGCATAGGATACAGGAGAAATTCCCGGATGCACAGTTCCGCTGTGCTATGACCGGTTCTGCCGGTCTCGGACTTGCCAATGCGGCGAAAATTTCTTTTGTGCAGGAGGTCCATGCGGCTTTCCTCGCGGTCAAGACCTGCTTCCCGCAGGCGGATACGGTCATTGAGCTCGGCGGCGAGGATGCGAAGATCATCTTCCTCACCGGCGGCGTGGAGCAGCGCATGAACGGCTCGTGCGCCGGCGGTACGGGCGCCTTCATCGACCAGATGGCGACCCTCCTCGGCATCACTGTGGACGAGCTCGATGAGGCGGCACTCCGTGCAACACGCACCTACCCGATCGCATCGCGCTGCGGTGTGTTCGCAAAATCCGATATTCAGCCCCTCCTCAATCAGGGCGCTGCCCGCGAGGACGTCGCGGCAAGCATCTTCCGCGCCGTGGTCGATCAGACCGTTGCGGGACTTGCACAGGGTCGCGAGATCAAGGGCAATATCCTCTTTCTCGGCGGTCCGCTGTCCTTCCAGAAGGGCTTGCGCAAGGCGTTTGTCGATACCCTGAAGCTCACACCGGAGCAGGCGATTTTCCCGGACGAGGCGCCGGTTTTCGTCGCACTTGGCTCCGCACTCTATGCGGATCAGAGCAAGGATTCGCCCAAAACGGCACAGGCGCTCCTCGATATGGTGCAGGGCGCCAAGGCGGCTGCCGATGTTGTCACCGGCGAAAAGCTGTTCCGCAGTCAGAAGGAATATGACGAATTCGTCGCACGCCACAAGCGCTGCGACCTCCAGTACGCCGATCTGCGCACCTATGAGGGTGACGCTTACCTCGGCATCGACTCCGGCTCGACGACTACGAAGCTCGTCCTCATCACCGAGGACGGACGGCTCCTTTACAGCCATTATGCGTCGAATGAGGGTCAGCCGCTTGACCGCATCGCGGCGAAGCTCAAGCAGATCTACAAGGACAAGAACCCGAACCTGAACATCCGATGTTCCGCGGTCACGGGCTACGGCGAGGATCTCATCAAATCCGGTCTGTCCGTCGATCACGGCATTGTGGAAACTGTCGCGCACTTCAAGGCGGCATCGTTCTTCTGCCCGGATGTGGATTTTATCATCGACATCGGCGGTCAGGACATCAAGTGCTTCAAGATCAAGAACGGCACGATCGATTCGATCATGCTCAACGAGGCATGTTCCTCCGGCTGCGGCTCGTTCATCCAGACGTTCGCGATGGCGATGGGCTATGATATTGCGGAATTTTCGCAGATGGGACTGTTCGCGGAGCATCCGGTCGAGCTCGGCTCGCGCTGCACGGTGTTCATGAACAGCTCGGTCAAGCAGGCACAGAAGGACGGCGCCACGGTCGAGGATATCTCCGCCGGACTGTCCTCCTCGATCATCAAGAATGCGATTTACAAGGTTATCCGCGCCCGCAGCGTGGACGAGCTCGGCAAAAATATCGTCGTACAGGGCGGAACGTTCCTGAATGACGCGGTTCTGCGCTGCTTTGAGCGCGAGATCGGGCGGCATGTCATCCGTCCGGCGATTTCCGGTCTGATGGGTGCCTTCGGTGCGGCGATTTACGCCAAGGAGCAGGCAAAGACCCACGGACAGGAGCACAGCGGGCTGATTTCTCCCGAAAATCTGGCGAATTTCTCCTACACGTCCAAAAATGTCCGCTGCGGCGGATGCACGGCGAACTGCTCGCTGAACATCATCAAATTCTCTGACGGCGGGCGTTTTGTCTCCGGCAACCGCTGTGAACGCGGCGCAGGCATCCAGCGTGAGACAGCCGTTCCGGATCTCTATGCGTATAAAGCGGAGAGCTTATTACAGATCGTCAAGAAGCAGCCGTCCGTCAAGCGCGGCACCGTGGGGCTTCCGCTGGTGCTGAGCTTCTACGAGCAGCTTCCGCTGTGGCATGCGTTTTTCACAAAGCTCGGATTTGCGGTGGAAATCTCCGGCGAATCCGACCGCAAGATGTACTTCAAGGGACAGCACACGATCCCGTCGGACACGGTCTGCTATCCTGCAAAGCTCGCGCACGGGCATATCGAGACGCTGCTCGAAAAGAATGTGGATTTCATTTTCTGGCCGTGCATGACGTTCAACTTTGCGGAGCCGGACACGGACAATCACTTCAATTGTCCCGTGGTTGCGTACTATCCGGAGCTCATGCGGGCAAATCACAGCGGCTTGAATGCGGACAATTTCCTGTATCCGTACATCGATGTGAACGACCGCAGGCAGGTGGTCAAGGCGATGAAGAAGGCGCTGGCGAAGTATAATATCAGCGGCAGGCAGATCGCGGATGCGGTGGATGCGGCTTATGCGGCGCATGAGGCATACCGCGAGGATATTCAGAAGAAGGGGCAGGAGATCATCCGTCAGGCGAGAGCCGAGGGACGGAAGATCATCGTCCTTGCCGGCAGACCGTATCATCTGGACAAGGAGATCAACCACGGTCTCCACAAGCTGATTACGAGTCTGGGACTTGCCGTTGTGACGGAGGAAAGCGTTGCCCCGATGGGACACATGCCGGAACTGCATGTCTACAACCAGTGGACGTATCACAGCCGCCTGTACCGTGCGGCGCAGTATGTGACGACCCAGCCCGACATGCAGCTCGTGCAGCTCGTGTCGTTCGGATGCGGCATCGACGCGATCACGACCGACGAGGTGCGCAGCATCCTCGAATCCCACGGCAAGCTCTACACCCAGCTCAAGATTGACGAGATCAACAACCTCGGCGCGGCAAAGATCCGGCTTCGTTCTTTGCTCGCAGCGATGACGAAATAAAGCGGGCTGTCCGCCCGCTCAGGGGGCGCTGCCCCCTGAACCCCCGCCAGGGGCTGCTCGCCCCTGGAACCTCGGCAGGGGATGTGATCCCCTGCACCTCATCCGCTTCCAATAGAACGGTGCATCGGAATTCTGAAAGCGGATGGGGTCAAGGGGAGCCACGCTCCCCTTGCGGGTGCAGGGCAGCGCCCTGCCGGGGTGTGGGGCAGCGCCCCACAAACAAACAAAAGGAGGCACGCCCCGATGGACATCGAACTCGGAAAAGACGGTTATCCCATCTTTACCCCGGAAATGAAAAAAACGCACACCATCCTGATCCCCATGATGCTGCCGATCCATTTTGAGATCCTCATTAGCGTATTCGGTCAGTACGGCTACAAATGCGAGGTCATGAAGAACGAGTCCCGCGCCGTCGTGGATGAGGGACTGAAAAATGTGCATAATGATACCTGCTATCCGGCGCTCCTGTGCATCGGACAGTTCATGGATGCGCTCAAAAGCGGCAAATATGACGTGAATAAGGTCGCGCTCATGCTCCCGCAGACCGGCGGCGGCTGCCGTGCGTCCAATTATATCTACCTGCTCCGCAAGGCGCTCAAGGATACCTTCCCGCAGGTGCCCGTGATTTCCCTCAATTTCATCGGTCTGGAAAAAAATCCCCGCAACGGCTGGCATATGTCCATGCCGGAGCTCGTCAAGGCGCTGTACGGCATGATGTACGCCGATATGCTCATGACCCTCTACAACCAGTGCCGCAGCGCGGAGCTCATCAAGGGCAGCTCGAAAAAGCTCCTCGACCGCTGGATCCGCCGCGTTATCACGCTCCTGAAAACCAAGGACTTCATGAACACCAAGAAGTACTATGTGCGGATGCTCGACGATTTCGCGAAGATCGAGCGCTCGTCCGTGCCGCGCATCAAGGTCGGCATCGTGGGCGAGATCTACGTCAAGTTTTCCCCGCTGGGCAACAATCACCTTGAAGATTTCCTGATCTCCGAGGGCTGTGAGCCGGTTGTGCCGTCGCTGATGGAGTTCATCCTGTATTATCTGTCGAACAAGCTCACGGATGTGGAGATCTACGGCAAGCACACCAAGCTGACCCCGATTTTCCGCATGTTCTACAAGAATTTCCTGAAGCAGGAAAAGGAAACGATCAAGCTCATGGAGCAGCACGGGCATTTCACCCCGCCGCATGATTTCGAGCATCTCAAGGCATCCGTCCAGCAGTACATCGGACTCGGCGTGAACATGGGCGAGGGCTGGCTGATTCCCGCGGAAATGGGTGCTCTGGTCGAAAGCGGCATCGAGAATGTGATCTGCACGCAGCCGTTCGGATGCCTGCCGAACCACATCATCGCCAAGGGCATGAGCCGTGCGGTCAAGGAGCATTATCCGAATGCGAACATCATCGCGATCGACTACGACCCCGGCGCGACCCGTGTCAACCAGGAGAACCGCATCAAGCTGATGCTGGCGAATGCGCGAGCCTCCCAGGGATAAAGAATTCCCCCTGATTGTCATATCAGGGGGATTTGTTTTGGCAGGGGGCGGGGGAAATCCAAAGCAAAAAACCCCCGATACTTGAGGTATCAGGGGTTTTGTCCTGTAATTAGTCCTTCAGCGGATTGCCGTTTGCATCCGTGGTAATCTGGCTGCCGCAGAGGATCAGGATGCCCTCAATGAAACCCCACAGAGAACCGATACCCAGCGTTACAAAGGTAACGATGATCTGAATGATGCCAATCTTTGTATATCCAAGGTAAAAGCGGTGAATTCCCCATGCGCCCAGGAAAATGCCCAGCAGACCTGCTACAACTTTCGATTTCTGTTCCATATTGAACGCCCTCCATATAATTTTGTTTTAACCATCTGTTCACAGAAGATTCATATCTATATTATAACAGTACGGAGTTTTCATGTCAATCGTTTACGGTGATTTTCTATAAAATTTCCTGTATTTCACAAAAAAAGAATCGCATGGATCGAAAAATTGCTTTCTTCGCAAGGCGAACCATTTCTCTCAGGATTTTTTGGAAAACCTATTCCCTTTTCCTGCAAAATCTGGTATAATAAGAATACAGACCCCAAAGAAAGGATTGTTACCTTGAATAAATATAAAAAGCTGGCGCAGAATACTGCCATTTTCGCGATCGGCAGCTTTGGCTCGAAGATCCTGAGCCTGCTGCTGACACGGCTGTATTCCGGCAATATCGACCCTGCGGATACCGCGACCAAATCCCTGCTGGAGCAGAGTGCGAATTTCCTCATTCCCATCGTGACCTTCTCCATCTACGAGGCTGTTATCCGTTACGGGCTCGACCGCGAATACGACAAGAAGGAGGTTTTCACCTCCGCATGCATCGTCGAGCTCATCGGCATGGTGATCCTGCTGGTCATGTCGCCCCTGCTCGGACTTCTGCCCTATACCAAGGGCTATCTCATCTACCTGCTTGCCTTCATCATGGCGTCTGCCTTCCGGCAGCTTTCGGCGCAGTTCGTGCGCTCCCGCGATATGACGCGGCTGTTCGCACTCGACGGCATCCTCGCGACGTGTATGCTGTTCGGCTTCAATGTGATCCTCATTGCAAGGATGCACATGGGCGTGCAGGGCTTCATGCTCTCGTCGATTCTTGCGGATACGCTCTCCGGACTGTTCCTCACGGTCATGGGAAAGAATCTGCGGTTCTTCGACATGAAAAACGCCTATAATCCGGATGTTATCAAGACCATGCTCCGCTTCGCGATCCCCATGATCCCCACGGCGGTGCTCTGGATCATCACGGGCTTCTCCGACCGTGCGTTCGTGACCTACATGGAGGGACATGCGGTCAGCCCGGACGTCGGCAAGGCGGCGGCGGGTATCTACGAATACGCCTCCAAGGTGCCGAATCTGATCTCCATGATCTCGACCATCTTCTTCCAGGCATGGAGCATGAGCGCGATCACGGAGCATAATTCCAAGGACAAGGGCGAATTCTATCACAAGATTTTCTCCCTCTATCAGGCATTCATGTTCCTGGGCGCGGCGGCGATGATCGTCTTTGTCAAGCCGCTTTCCGCGATTCTCATTGACTACAGCCGGTTCCCGCAGTACGAGGTCTGCTACCTCTACACGCCGGTGCTGATTATCGCGGTGGTGATGATGAGCTTCAACCAGTTCCTGTCGAGCATCTATGTGGCGACAAAGCAGACAAGCCACAGCATGTGGACGGCGTTGATTGCGGCGGCGGCGAACATCATCCTGAACGTGATTCTGATCTATTTCTGGGGCATTCACGGCGCGGTCATCGCGACGTTTGCAAGCTATTTCCTGTGCTATCTGGTGCGCATCGTAGACACGCGGAAGCTCATCTATTTCAAGGTGAGCCACTGGCGGTTTTTCCTGAACACGGGCGTGCTGTTCGGGATGAGTCTGCTGGCGATTTACCAGCCGGTCTGGTATCTGGGCGGCGAGCTGGTGCTGGCGGGCTTCATGATCGTGTTCAATTTCGACGCAATCCGCATGGTGATGGGCATCGCAGGCAAGGTGCTGAACAAGTTCACAAAGCGAACTGTAAAATAAGGAGGAATGATTATGGGAACACCGCATTTACAGGGAAACAAGGGCGATTATGCGCCGGTTGTGCTGATGCCGGGCGATCCGCTGCGGGCGAAGTACATCGCCGAGACGTACCTGGAGAACGTGAAGTGCGTCAATGAGATTCGTAACATGTTCGGCTATACGGGCACCTACAAGGGCACGCCGGTTTCCGTGCAGGGCAGCGGCATGGGACAGCCGTCAATCGGCATCTACTCCTATGAGCTGTACAATTTCTTCGATGTGCAGAGCATCATCCGCGTGGGCACGGCGGGCGGTATTGACGATTCCGTGCAGCTTCGCGACCTCATTCTCGCGCAGGGCGCATGCACCAATGCCAATTACGCCGCGCAGTACAATCTGCCGGGCACCTATGCGCCGATCTCATCATTCCGGCTGCTGCGCAAAGCCGCAGAATCTGCTGACCGTCTGGGCTTTCCCGTGCGCGTCGGCAATGTCTTTTCGAGCGAGCTGTTCTATGATGATGCCGATTCCCTCGCAGACTGGCAGAAGATGGGTGTCCTCGCCGTCGAGATGGAAGCCGCGGCGCTGTACATGAACGCTGCCCGTGCAGGGAAGGAAGCGCTTTGCATCTGCACGGTATCGGACTGCCCGCTGCGGGAGGAATTCACCACGGCGGAGGAGCGCCAGACCGGCTTCACGAGGATGATGGAGCTGGCGCTCGAAACGGTACGGTAAGGGCGGGGCTTGTGTATGGGGGCTTCGCCCCCACCCCGGTCTATTCGGGAGGATCGCCTCCTGTGCCCCCAGCAGAGGGGGGCGTATCGCCGCCCCCCTCTGCACTCTCCCTGCTCGCAAGGGGGTTCCCCCTTGCATTCTCCTGATGTCGCGGAATACGAACATCTCATCGGTCTTATGGGCGATTGAAGCTGTTAGCCGCCTGCACATTTAGCAGGAAAACACACCGGCTAAGGGGGAAAGACGGAGGTTCTATTCATGGGGAGATCGGGCTTAAGGCAACACCGCACAAAGACCGCCTGACGGCTCAGCACGTCATCTGTACCCCATCTTTTCCGTCATCTTGCACAGTTCCTCCTAGCGATACATAC
>ONEQ01000007.1 GCA_900316885.1 uncultured Eubacteriales bacterium
TTTCCACGAAGGAGTGGAACTGCGCTTTGCCTCGGCCTACGACAACTCAGAGCGGCAGTCGCAACAGATCGACAGTCTTGTCGAAAGTGGCATCGACCTACTGATTGTGGCTCCTAACCAACTCTCTTCTGTATCTCCAGCCATCGACCGTGCTTACGACAAGGGCATCCCGGTTATCATCGGTGAGTACGGCTGCCCGACCAAGGGCAAGGAGCCGGAGTCTGTCCGCAAGTTCCTGAGCTCTGTCTGCAAGGCAGCATATGAGCGCAATCTCTGCCCGGTACTGTGGGCAACCCCGAAGGACGGCAAGCGTCCGGAGGATACCCTCAGCGGTCACTATAACCGCGAGACCTATCAGCTCTGCGATCCGGAGCTGAAGAAGGCATTCAACGAGATCACCGGCTTCAAGCCTACCGAAAAGACCACTGAGGCGACCACCGAGGCAACCACGGAAGCAACGACCGAGGCAACGACAGAAGCAACGACCGTGGCAACGACGGAAGCAACCACCGCAGCGACAGATGCAGAAACCTTCGTAAAGGGAGATGTCAACAAGGACGGAGCACTGGACATCATGGATGTTATCTCTCTCCAGAAGTGGCTGCTGGCTGTGGAGTCCAAGGCAGACGGCAAGGCATCCGACCTCAACGAGGATGGTGTCGTAGACGTCTATGACCTCGGCTTACTGAAACGCCTGATCCTTTCCAAGAAGTGATAGATGTGAAACACCCCGATGCATTGGGCATCGGGGTGTTTTACGTTATTTACATCTCCAGATATGACCGCTCATCGGAGCAATTTCGCTGCCGCCGCCGAAGTCATGGACGGTGCCGGTCACGAGATCATCCGCCAGACCGTAGCCCGCATCAAAATGCGCCCAGAACGGCTGATCGTCGGCATTGATCGCGATGAACACGCGCTCGCCCTCGAAATCACGCTGAATCACGCACTGCTTGTTGGTCAGGACAGGGATCTTCAGATCGCCGTAGCAGAGCGCCTTGCACTCGCGGTGCGCCTTGGCGAGATTGCGGATGAGCGCCGTGAGCTCAGTCTCCTCGGGCTTGTCGAAGGACGGGCGCAGCGCCGGATCGCCCTGCGATTTGTCCGCCTTGACGCCCCATTCACTGCCGTAGTAGACGCACGGGATGCCCGGCATACCGAACAGGAGAGTGTAAACCAGCGGGAGGTGCCCCGGATTGGAGAGGATGCTGGCGATTCTCGTCACGTCGTGGTTATCTGCGAAGCACAGCAGGTGCATCCCGCGGTACTGACACCAGTTCTCCGGACCGAAACGGTTTTTCAGGGAGTGGCAGATCTCATACATGTTGTAGGAGTTGAAGCTGGAATACAGTCCCTTGTAGCACTCGTAATTCGTCGCAGAATGGAGCATTTCCGGGTTGACCCAGCGGGAATAGTCGCCGTGGAGCAGCTCGCCCACGAGGAAGAAATCGTCATTCAGCGAATCTGTGAACGCACGCAGGCGCTTGAGGAACTCGAAGTCCAGGCAGTATGCCACGTCCAGACGGATGCCGTCGATGCCGAAATACTCGATCCAGAACTTGACGGCGTTCAGGATATGATCCACGACAGCCGGATTGTGGAGATTGAGCTTGACCAGGTCGTAGTGACCCTCCCAGCCCTCGTACCAGAGCCCGTCGTTATAGGCGCTGTTGCCGTCGAAATTGATGTGGAACCAGTCCTTGTAGGGGGAATCCCACTTCTTCTCGCAGACGTCACGGAACTGCGGGAAGCCGCGTCCCACATGGTTGAAAACGCCGTCCAGCACGACGCGGATGCCCCTGGCATGGAGCGCATCGCAGACCTGCTTGAAGTCCTCGTTGGTGCCCAGGCGCGTGTCGATCTTGCAGTAGTCGCGGGTGTTGTAGCCGTGGGTGTCGCTCTCGAATACCGGCGAGAAGTAGACCGCATTGCAGCCCAGCTCCGCGATATGATCCACCCAGTCCAGCACCTTCAGGATGCGGTGCTCCTCGACACCGTCGTTCTCGAACGGTGCGCCGCAGAAGCCCAGCGGATAGATCTGGTAGAATACGGCTTCATAGCCCCAGTTTTTTGTGTTATCACTCATCATGTACTCCTTTCAGCCGCGTATGCGGCAGTGGTGATACTATTATTATAGCACAAATCGACACTTTTGGCAAGTAGTAAATTAACTAGAATTTTTTCCAGCAGAGCGGTTGCTTCCCCCGCTGCCCCCTTTGTTGCGATGCATAGCATCGCAACCGCTCAGAAGATAATTTCTGGGGCGTTTACCGAATGACTGTCAGGCTCTCAATCCCGTAAAACCGCATCAGATCGAGCCAATCCTGTGTAATCCGTTCGCCGCTGACGAGAATCGGCACCGCAGGGGGGCACGGAACCTGTACGGGTCCGCAGATGCGCCCCACGGCTTTTTCCACGGGGATGATCTCCCATGTGGAAAGTGCTGCCTCACGCATGGGAACAGCTTGCTCTGGTAATGCCGGCAGGGCAGGGGGGACGGCAGCCGGATGCGGCGTGCAGGCGGACAGGGCGGCTGTGAGCCGCAGGAAATCGTCCTCGGACATGACCGGCGAGAGCAGGAGCACGATGCAGGTGCTGTCGGCGTATTCACATTCGACATTCTGCGCCCGGAGCCGACCGGCAAGGTCATTCCCGGCGGCGCAGATGGTCAGGTGCAGCGGATCATCCCCGATGAAGCGGAATTGTGGAAGCGCCTGCCGCAGCCGTTCTGCACGCGCTGCAGCGGCTTTCACGCATTCGGTGCCGCCCTCTGCGAGCCAGCCCATCGCCGCCTCGATGGACTGCATGATGAGGTAGGAGGGACTTGTAGAGCCGAAAAGCTGCATGTACTGCTTCATTTCCATGCCGCACGGTTCGGCACAGTGCAGGACAGCCGCGCCGGTCAGGGCGGGAAGCATCTTGTGCGCCGAATCGCAGCAGAAGTCGGCGCCGAGGGTAATCGGGTGCCGGTTTTCCTCCAGAAACGCCAGATGCGCCCCGTGTGCGTTGTCCACAAGGAGCTTTGCACCGTATTGACGGCAGAGTGTGGAAAGTGCGCCGACATCCTGTAAATTTCCACAGTAATCGGGACTCGTGACGTAAACGCAGGCATTTCCGCCGGATTCGCGAAGCGCCTGTTCAAAATCCGAAAGGTCATACGCCCCCGCGATCAGTCCGCCCGAACGCGGCATGACCCATGTGACCTCCAGTCCCAGCAGGATACAGGCGTTCAGAAAGGCACGATGCACCGTCCTTGCGGCGATGATCCGGCGGTTCTCGGCTTTCATCCGTGCCAGCATCGCCTGGATGCAGAGCGTGGAGCCGCCTGCACTCCAGCAGCAGTCTGCGCTCCCGTAGAGGGCAGCGGTGCGGGATTCGCCCGCCCGGAGGATGCCGTCTGCTTCAAACAAACTGTCAGCGCCGGCAATTTCCGTGATGTCCCACGCATACGCGCCTGCAAGCGCCGGATGCCCCGGCAGGGAACGTCCCTTATGTCCGGGCATGTGTGCTCTGAATGTATCGTTTTTGATATATTGACCTATGAATTGGGTCAGCGGCAGATTTTTTTGAATAAAAATTGGTAAAACCCCCTTGACAAAATTGAATTTATGCGTTAGAATATTAGATAAGAACAAACGTTCTCATAGCGAGTTTCCCTACTGCAAGCCCCGCCGTGCCACCGGCAGCAAGAGATTTCGCTCCGGAACCCTGTTCTGTTTTTTGAAAGTAAAAGAAGAACAAACGTTCCTATTCAGGAGGAAAGACCATGCAGAAAATGATTAAAACCTATGAGATGTCCCGCATCCGTCTCCAGCAGCGTATCCATGAGCTGAACAATGCCCTGCGGGATGACACCATCCGGCACCGCGAGCGCGAGGAGCTTGAGCAGCGCCGGGACATGCTCGTGATCGAGACAATCGAGCTGCTGCGGGTAATTAACGACCTGCGCAGACACTGTGCGTAAAGGAGGGCTGCCCTTTGGCATATCGGGTGTCAGAAAAGGTGATGGAATTTGACCGTCGGCTTGCGGCAGATCTGATGCAGGCACCGATCACAAACCGTGAACGATTGACAGTCGTATGCAGGGCGCTGCATGAGGCGGTGGAGACAGAGCTCACCCCACGGCAGCGCGAGGTCATCGTCATGCGCTACTTTGAGAAGCGCAGCGGCAAGGAGATTGCAGAGATACTGGGATTGAACCCCTCAACGGTCTGTCGGATCCGCCAGCGTGCGGAGCAGCGTCTGCAGCATGCGCTGCGGTTTTACGTGGCATATTTGAACTGCTCCCTGGGAGAGCCGTAAAACAAAGAGAACCGATGCATTGGCACCGGTTCTCTGTTGCATTGGAGTAGCTGGATTTGAACCAGCGAATGACGGAGTCAAAGTCCGTTGCCTTACCGCTTGGCTATACCCCAGTCATATAATAGTATAGCACATTTGCGGATAATTGTCAAGTCCTGCGTTGGCAGGCAGAAAAATCCCCCCTGTCAGACAGGGGGGACAGTCATTACTTGATTGATTATTCCTGACCGCCGAGTGGTCTGTCGTATGCGGCTACCCCAACACGCTTTGCGACATCCTCCGTGGTCACAGGATCATAGGCATCCACACGGATTGTACCCTTGCTGTCGGACGAGGTTGTGCCCTTGCTTGCGCAGGTGACACCCCACCAGATTCCGCCGTAGGTATCGTCCTTGCGGAAGGAGATCTGATAGCGGCACCATTTTCTGGAAGCCTGACATCTCAGACGGGAACCTCTTCTGTAGTAGTAGGAAGGCTCTACATTGCCGCGCTTTCTATCCGGTGCGCTTGCTTTTTTGATATACCCTTGTTCCTCCAGCAGCTGTGCGAGGAGCGCATTTGAGACTCTGACTTCATCGTCATCCACATAGATATACCCGAAGTCCTTGTTATCCTCATGTCCCTTGCTCACGCCCCAGCAGCAATTGAAGAGCTCATTGTTTTCATTGAGCATGAACTCCCGGTTCACCGCATTGATGATATTGTGCATGTTGGAGATGTCCGCCGTTTCGTTCGCACGCTCGATGTAATCGAATAGCGTCGGAATCAGGACTGCACACAGAGCTGCGATCATCGCGATGACAACCATCAGCTCGACCAGCGTGAAGCCGCTTACACGCTTCCGCCGCATTCGGCTCTTGACATTACCCACAGCGTTACCCACTTTGTTACCCAAACCCATATCAATAACTCCTTTCACTGTCCCTGCTGTTAACAACTATTTTTGCAAATGAGGGATCAGATTTATCTTTATTATATAACAGGGAATGGGGAAAGTCAAGCATCTATGACTAAAATATGAACATTTTTTGTAAAATTTGTGCATGACAGTCAGACTATCATGCAAAATGCAACCAGATTCCGTCAATATGACGATTTCGGTAAAAAGCGACGGAAACTGCGGTATATTGGGCTTCTCACGAAGCCGCACATTGTTGCATAATCTGTAATGTAACGTACCATACTAGTATTGTAGAAATCACAGAGAGGGCGCACCTCTCTGAATGCAAAGGAGTGTCAGTATGTCAGTGAAACGAGGAGAGATTTATTATGCAGACCTGAGTCCCGTCGTTGGT
The DNA here is from genome assembly GCA_900316885.1 of uncultured Eubacteriales bacterium. Classification (GTDB taxonomy): domain Bacteria; phylum Bacillota; class Clostridia; order Oscillospirales; family Ruminococcaceae; genus UBA3855. The sequence continues at coordinate 5,598 of ONEQ01000007.1, forward strand.
TCCGAGCAGGGAGGGATCCGTCCGGTACTTATCGTCCAGAACGATATCGGCAACCGTCACAGCCCTACTGTCATCGCCGCGGCGATCACAAGCCGTCTGGACAAAGCCAAGCTGCCGACGCATATCTCGCTGGATGCCGCAAGCTGCGGGCTCACAAAGGACAGCATCGTGCTGCTTGAGCAGATCCGCACAATTGACAAGCGCCGGCTGAAGGACCGCATGGGCGCGATTGACCATGAATCCATGAACCGGGTGGACAACGCCCTGTCCATCAGCTTTGGTCTGACGTAAGACAGAAAAGCCCCCTTTGGATTCACCAAAGGGGGCTATTTTGCAGGGGGCTTCGCCCCCTGCACCCCTTTCGTGGGGCTGCCGCCCCACGACCCGTACAAACTAAGCCCCCTTTGGAACACCAAAGGGGGCTTGCTTGTTATTCTTCTGTCTGGAACTGGCTCTCGTGACGCGCAAAGAAATCGGTGCGCGGCGGGAGGAATTTCAGCTTGTGGTTCTCGCCGGTGAAGTAGGTCAGCGGCTCAAGGAAGGTATCCCACGACCAGATGCGTTCATCCGCATCCAGATACTCGCGGAATTTCTCCGTACCGAACGGAGCCATCGGATGCAGCAGGATTGCCGCGATCTTCAGGATGTAGAACAGGTTGGCAAGTGCCTGCGCCAGCTCCTCCTTGGATACATCATCGGGCTTGACCGCCTTTGCCATGTATTTGGAGCCGCTGCGGATATAGCTGTCGATGACATAGGTACACTGATGGAACGCAAACTTCGACATATGGCGCTCGTAGTCGAGCATTGCCTTCTTCGCGTCGGCAACGAAGCTTTCCTCCGGTGCCAGATCCGGGAGGATGCCGTCAAAGCTGTTCTGCGTGGTGTAGAACGCCGTGCGGATCATGCGGTTGTAGACATTGGTCAGCAGTCCGTTCTTGGTAACGGGATCTGTGAACTTCGGGTCATTGGTCGGTTTGCCCTCAGCCTTCAGAGCTGCCTCCTCCTCCAGAAGCGGCTTGTTGTAGGGCTTCGGGAAGAACGATACGCTCTGCTGTCCCAGACCGAACTCCAGCCAGTGCATACGCAGCTGCTCCGGGGTGTAGTAGTTCAGGAGATCGTCCGCCATCGGGGGCTTGATGTCGCTGGAGCTGGATGCCTTCTTGTCGAGGAACAGGATGTGGTAGTTGGCCACAATGGTCGGCATCTGGAGCTCGCCCTCTGCCGGGTCGCAGGTCTTATCAGCGGCTGCCTGCTGTGCCATCCACATGGCAGGCTCAGCAATGCCGTAGAAGTAGATGTTATCCTGACCGATGAACTGGTACACCTTCGCATCGCGGCTGCACCAGTAATCCTTCCACTCGTCGCGGGAGTGCCCGATGGATTCGAGATAGGTCTCGGTGAACGAGATCGGCGCCCAGAGGGATTCCGGCCATACCCAGACGGTCAGACCCTTCACGCCCTCGAGCTCGGGAGCGGGAACGCCCCACTCGATGTTTCCGGTCAGACGGAACGGAACGAGGGTCTTGCCGGTACGGAAACGGATGCCGTGCTCGGTGAGGATCCTGCATGCATCATCGCAGTCGGACAGGGTGCCGAACTGGATGGTGAAGCTGGGCTTTTTCTCCTCGGGGAAGTACTCATGCGCAGGCATGGAGTCCTTCAGGGAGAGATAGGTTTCCTCGAAATCTCGCTTGATGTAGATGACCGGGGGCTTGAGGAATTCGTCAATGGTCTTCCAGACAACCGGACGCACGTCTTTGCGCTTCTTTAAAGTTTCGATCCAGTCCTTCATCAGCTGCTCGTAGTCGCGGAGCTTGAAATACCAGTTGGTGACGGGCTTCATGGTCGGTGTCTCGCCGGTGAGGGCGGAAACCGGGTTGATGAGGTTCTCAGGCATGTACTGATGACCGAGGTCGCACTCATCGGCGTAGCCCTTCTCGGACTTGCAGCCCTCAACGGGGCACTTGCCGGTGACCTGTCTGCCGTTGAGGAACACACCAGCCTTCTCGTCGAAGAACTGCATGGTCGTGATCTGCTTGAGCTGTCCCTTTTCGTGGAGGGAGCGGATGAACCAGTCGGTCACCTCGGCATGGATGTCGCGGCTGCGTCCCAGACCGGATGCGGCGAACAGGTTCGGGGAAATGCCGTAGGAAGCGAGGGTTGTCTTCTGCTTGTTGTGATTGGTCTGGACGAAATCCTCCAGAGAGCCGGAGAATTCGCCGGATTCGACCTTCTTGCGCCAGCCCTCCGCGATGGGGGAGCCGTAGCAGTCTGTGCCGGAAACGAAAATGACGTTCTCCTTGCCGATGCGGTCACGCAGGAACCGCGCATAGGTGTCGGCAAACACGAGCATGCCGCCGACGTGACCGAAGTGCAGCTCCTTATTGCCGTAGGGCATACCGCCGGTGATGACGGCACGCTTCGGGAATTCCGGGCGGGGGATCTCGAAGTTCTTCCCGCCGTTTTTATCTTTAGCCATGTGAGTGATCCTTTCTTGGGAAAGTTTTTGGTCGGGCTTGCGCCCGATTAAGGGGGCTGCTCGCCCCACTTTACCCCCTCGGCAGGAGTCGCGGACTCCTGCACCTCATCGGCTCCTAGGAGGCGAATGTATTGCTTTTCGCTATTAGTCTACGGTTTCCAGCCCCTCAGCCTCAAATGCCTGTTTGAGGTCATTGATGAGGTCGTTCTTGTCCTCGATGCCGATTGCCACGCGGTAGAAGCCGCCATGGAACTCCTGCGGATAGAGGTACATTCTCTCGTCGTCCTCGCCGAGGAATACGATCAGAGAAGCCGCATTGCCGAGGGAAACGGCAGAGGTGAACACCTGGAGGTGGGTAACAACGCGGTTATAGAGGTCATGCTCACCCTTGAGACCGAAGCTCAGGACGCCGCCGAAGCCGTTCTTCATCTGCTTGACAGCGAGCTCGTGGTTCTTGTGGGATTTCAGACCCGGGTAGGCTACGAAGCTGACGCAGGGCTGACGCTCCAGCCACTCTGCAACGGCAAGCGCGTTGTCGTTGTGAACCTGCATACGCAGCGGGAAGGTTGCGCAGCCGCGCATGATGAGCCATGCATTGAACGGGCTGATGCAGCCGCCGATGTTGACCTGTGCCTGATAGCGGATCTGCTCCATGGTTGCATGGTCACCGATGATGGCGCCGCCCATGGAATCGCCGTGACCGTTGATGTACTTGGTCAGGGACTCGACAACATAATCCACGCCGTATTCCAGCGGACGGGTGTTGTAGGGGGAGGAGAAGGTGTTGTCGGCAGATACCTGGATACCGTGCTCATGGGCAAGCTTTACGATGCCCTCGATGTCGCAGATGCAGCAGGTCGGGTTGCCGGGTGTCTCAAAGTGGATGAGCTTGGTGTTCGGGCGGATAGCCGCCTTGATTGCCTCGAGGTCGGTGCAGTTCACGATGGAGGTTTCGATGCCCCACTTTTCTGTCCAGAGCTCGTGGAAAATTCGGTATGTCGCGATATAAGTGACGGTTGAGAAGATGACATGGTCACCCTTTTTCAGCTTGGTGAAGAACAGACCGGAGAGAGCTGCCACGCCGGATGCGAGAACGACGCAGTCCTCGCCGTTTTCGAGGTTGGCAATCTTCTTCTCCAGCATACCCTGGTTCACGCCGCCGTTGCGGGTGTAGATATTTGCCTCACTTGCCGACCAGTTCATCTGGGAGGCATCATACGGGAGCAGAAAGCTGTTCGCCATATAGATGGCGGGCTCAATGGCACCGGTTGCGGAATCAGCCTCGTAGCCAACGTGGATGGCACGGGTGGTGAAGCTCATATTGTCGAGATTCTTGCTCATGGGAATTCGTCCTTTCCTAGTGTTTCTAAATACTCACTTATTATAGCACGTTCCGTGTTGAAAGTCAAGAGAAAATCCCTGCGGGGGCTGGTGCCGGTTGCGCTCCAATCGCAGGGTGTTGACAGAATCCGCGAACTGTGCTACAATACAAACATACTTGAATCCACCCCGCAATCAAGGAGGTCTGTATGAAACGATATCTTCCCCTGCTGCTGGCACTCTGCCTGACCGGATGTGCGCAGAAAAATCCGCCCCAGCCTGCCGAAACCGTACCGGCAGCCGAAACGACTGTCACATCGGCGGAAACGGACACCACGGCAGCGCCCGTGACTGAAACCGCTGCATCTGCCGCGGAGGAGCCGGAAACGACTGCGGCTGCCGAGGAGACAGCGCATGAGGACGGCTACACCGAGGAGGAGCTGAAGGAAATGGCACGCCGCTATTACGGCTCGCGCTATAACCATGATCCGGAATTTGTCGAGGGACAGGCTTCGGAGGACAACACCTACACGATCCAGCTCTACGATCTGTTCGACGGGCATACAACCACCAGTGCATGGTATTACATCGACCCGGCGACAGGCAAGGGGCACGATCTCCTCGATAATCCGATCGACCTGACCGAGCCGCCCGCAGAACGCTGGAATCCTGAGCTTCCGCAGCGTGAGCAGCTTGCGGCGGCAGGCAAGATCTGCGGCGTGATCCACATCGGCTTCCTCGACGGGGAGACAGACGAGGATACTGCCCTCCGGGAATTTTACCAGCAGGAGGATCTGTCGTTCCTGTATCCTTGGCTGCCGGAGATTCCGCAGGAGAATTATGCGGCATCCGCAGCCGGAAACGACATCTATGCCATCATTCCGGCAGATCAGAACGCGCATGTCATCGTGACCGAGTACGTCGGCAGCGAAGACCGCGACATCGGACCGGTTTACCGCAGCTACGACGGAGCGCCGTTCCTGCTCAAATGCTACATCGGAGATCTCTGGAATGACACGCGGGTCTATATCCGGGATTCCCAGGGGGAGCACGAGCCGTTCTCGATCCACATCAGCGGCAGAGACGGCAGCATCACCGCCGATTCCGATCAGGTCGCCATTTTGCGGCAATAACATAACAGGAGCACCCTTCGGGGTGCTTTTGTTATTCTCAACATTTGAGAGATGCGTTCCACCTTTTCAATTGTCATTCCCTACAAATCGGATTTTTTTGCCGGATACCCCTGTTCCCCAAAGCCGTTATATGCTATAATTATAATAAGTATACCCCCGGAGCAATCGGGAGAAATCGGAGAGACAGGAGACGATAACGATGACACACTGGATTATGATCGTGGATGATGATACGACGACCCTGAAAACGGCGGGGCTTATCCTGAGCAAAGCCCAGATGCGTGTGACTGCCCTTGCATCCGGGAAGGGCATGCTGGACTATATCCGTGAGAATCAAGCACCTGATCTGATTCTCCTGGACATCAAGATGCCGGATCTGGACGGCTTTGAGACGCTGCGCCGTCTCCGGGAGCTGGAGAAGGAGGAGGGTTTGGAACGGATTCCCGTGATCTTCCTGACGGCGGATGAGAACGCCGAGACGGAGACGCACAGCTTTGCAGCCGGCGTGTCGGATTATATCCGCAAGCCGTTCCGTCCCGAGGTGCTCCTCAGCCGCATCAACAACATCCTCGTGCGGCAGGAGACGATGCGCTCCCTGCGCAGCGATGCCTCCACGGACAAGCTGACCGGCTTCCTGAACAAGACCGCAGCTGCCGAGGAGCTGCGCCGCGTGTGCGGTGTGCAGACGGGCTGCCTGATGATGATCGACCTCGATTCGTTCAAGCTCGTCAACGACATCTACGGACATGATATGGGTGACCGCGTGCTGCGCAGCTTTGCGGAGATCATTTCCTCCAATATCCCCGACGGGAGCCGCTGCGGACGCATCGGAGGCGACGAATTCGCGATCTTCTGCCAGGGCATGACCGAGGAGAATGCCGTTGCACGCCTGACGGAGCGTCTCAATACGGAGCTCCTCGACCGTGCCAAGCAGATGATGGGCAGCGATATGGTGATCCCGCTGGGCGCATCGGTCGGTGCGGTATTTGCGCCGCTGCAGGGTACGGAGTACGCCTCCCTCATCAAGCTTGCCGATCAGGCGCTCTATACCGTCAAGCAGAACGGCAAGCACGGCTATGCCTTCCACCGGCAGGAGCTTTCGGCAGAGGAGGAGATGCAGTCCTCCGAGCTTGACATTCATGCACTTTCGGCAATTCTGGGCGAGCGTGTCATCCCGAACGTGGCGCTGGAGCTCGACAAGGACGCCTTCTCCTATGTGTACCGCTATGTCATGCGGTACATCATCCGCAACCAGCGCACGGCATGCAAGGCGCTGCTCACGCTCGCACCGGGCAGCGAGCTCGGTGATGCGGATTTCAAGGCGCTCTGCACGGAATTCGGAGCACACATCCGCAGCTCCCTGCGAAAATCGGATTTCCTGACCCGTGCCCGCTACAACCAGTATTTCATCTTCCTGACGGACATTCAGGAGAGCTATATCGACAAGGTGCTCGGCAACAACATCATCCGTTCCTGGCGCTCCCGCCACGGGGATGAGCTCGTTGTCGCATGCGAAACGGAATTTGTCGGTGCGGATATCCAGGATGCCACCGCTGCCAGCAAGATCGTGGTCGTGGACGACGACAGCGCGACGCTCAACATGGCGGGGCATATCCTCAGCAAGGGCGGACTGTACGTCACCGCGCTGCGCTCCGGGCAGGCACTCCTGAACTATGTGCAGGACAACATCCCGGATCTCATCCTGCTGGACATCAAAATGCCGGATATGGACGGCTTCGAGACACTCCAGCGTCTGCGCTGCATGGAAAGCGGGATCTCGGATATTCCGGTAGTGTTCCTGACGGCGGACGAATCCAAGGGCAACGAGAGCCGCGGCTTGCAGCTCGGTGCGATGGACTACATCGTCAAGCCGTTTGTCCCGGATGTGCTGCTGCTGCGTGTGCGGCATATCCTTGAGCTTGTCAACCTCCAGCGGCGTCTGTGCTTTGAGGTGGACCGCAAGACCCGCGAAAACCAGAGTCTGCTGATCGACGTGGTGAAGTCCCTCGCAGATGCGATTGACGCCAAGGATACCTGCACCAACGGTCACTCGGACCGCGTCGCGGAATATGCCCGCGAGATCGCACGGCGCACCGGCTATTCGGTCAAGGCGCAGGAGGATATCTACATCATGGGACTCCTGCACGACGTCGGCAAGATCGGCGTGCCGGATGCCGTCATCAACAAGCCCTGCGAGCTTTCCGAGGAGGAATTTGAGATCATCCGCAACCATCCGGTCATGGGTGCGCGGATTCTTCGGAACATCAAGGAGATGCCCAAGCTTGCCACCGGTGCCAGATGGCATCATGAGCGCTATGACGGCAGCGGCTACCCGGATGGGCTCAAGGGCAATTCCATCCCGGAGGAAGCGCGTATCATCGCCGTGGCGGATGCCTATGATGCCATGACGAGCTGCCGCTCCTACCGCAGACCCCTGTCACAGGCGGCGGCGCGGAAGGAGCTGGAGGAAAAGCGCGGCACACAATTTGATCCCCACTTTGCCGATATTATGCTCGGCATGATCGATGAGGATAAGGATTTTACAATGAGGGAATAAGAACATGCTGAAAAAAACGATGCATAATGAAATATTCCAGACAGCGCATCTGATGATCCTGCTCAGCTACACCCTGTTCGCAACGGTGCTGATCGGAGAATCCCTGCTGCTGGGCTGGGAGAAATGGGCGCTCATGCTTATCGGTCTGGGCGTGGTCAGCGGCTGGCTCATGCATATCATGCATATCCTGTCCGAGCACCAGCGTCTCTGGCTCAATTCCGCGATGATGATGGTCGCGTTTTTCTTCTACGGCATCCACCAGACGAGTACCTTCGATCTGGCGGTTGTCATGGCGGCGGTCATCATGATGTATACCATGACCGGGCAGAAGCTGCTCATCACGCTCTGTCAGATCACTTACTATGTGACGATGACCTACGAGCTGAATACGATGACGCAGGCGGGTGTGGAGTTTGATGCGCTGTTCGTGACGCGGACGCTGCTGCATCTCTGGATGATCTTCATGATCTGCTGGTTCTCCCGCACGATCATCGACAAGTGGACACGGGTTCTGAACCGGTCGCACCGCGAGATCGAGCAGCTCACCGATGCCAGCGACCGTCTGAACGACTTTCTCGCCAATGTCTCCCATGAGCTGCGCACGCCGGTCAATGCCGTTGTCGGACTGACGGGCATCTGCATCGACAAGGTGAAGGAAAAGGAAATCCTCTCCGACCTTCACGCCGTGCGCGATGCAGGCGACCGCGTTGCCGAGCAGATCAGCGATATTCTGGACTATTCCGAGATCGACCGCGGGGGGCTGGCGCTGAACGAGGAGGACTACATGCTCGCCTCTGTTCTGAGCGATCTGGTCACGGAGCTGCGGCAGTTCAAATCGTCTGCGCTGGAGCTGGTCATTGATGCGGATCCTGCCATCCCTGCCGTGATGCACGGCGATGTCAGCAAGCTGAAGAAGATCCTGCGCCACCTCATCATGAACGGTCTGAAATATACCCGCGAGGGCGGCGTGTATGTCCGTATTTCCGCGATCCCGGAGCATTACGGCGTGAACCTGTTCATCGAGGTCACGGATACCGGCATCGGCATGTCGGAGGAGGAGACTGAGCGCATCTTTGATCGCTTCTATCAGGTCGATTCCGGCAGAAGCCGCAGCGCAAGCGGTCTGGGACTGGGACTTTCGATTGTTTCGGGCTTTATTGCTTCGATGGGCGGCTTCATGACGCTGACCAGTACGGTCGGCACCGGCACGACGATGCGTGTCAGCCTCCCGCAGAAGGTCGTGGATCCGTCGAGCTGCATGTCTGTGCGCCGGCGTGAGCAGCTTTGTCTGGGTGCATTCCTGCGCTTTGAGAAATTTGAAAAGCCTGAGGTGCGCGAATACTATAACAACATGGTGCGCAATATTGCCCGCGGTCTGGGCGTGCAGATGCACCGTGTGGAGAATCTGGAGAACCTCAAGAAGCTCCTGAAAACCGTCCGCCTGACTCATCTGTTCATCAGCGACACCGAATACGAGGAAAGCGGCGAGCTCATGGAGCAGTATGCCGAGAAGATGCTCGTGATTGTTGTGGCGGACTGGAATTATTCGCTGCCGGCAGGCTCCAAGGTGCGCCTCATGCCCAAGCCGTTCTACTGCTTCCCGGTGACTGCCATCCTCAACCAGGATCCCGAAACCACCGAGCAGGAGCAGTTCCATCTGCAATGCAACGGTGCGCGTGCGCTTGTGGTGGACGATGAGCCGATGAACCTGACCGTTGCCCGGAGTATCTTCAAGCGCTACGGCATGGTCGTTACGACCGCCAATTCCGGTCAGGAGGCGATCTCCCTCTGCAAGTCGCATACCTTTGACATTGTGTTCATGGATCACATGATGCCCGGTATGGACGGCATCGAGGCGATGAAGCGCATCCGTTCCGACGGCGTGCGTGTCGGCAGCGATATGCCGATCGTCATGCTCACCGCCAATGCGGTCAGCACGGCGAAGGAGACGTTCCTTGCCGAGGGCTTTGACGGCTTTGTCAGCAAGCCCATCGAGCTGCGCGAGCTTGAGCGTGTCCTGCAAAGGGTACTGCCGCGTTCGCTGCTCTCCTACGTGACAGGCGAAGCGGCACCCGCAGCGCCGGAGCCGGCTGCACCGGCAGGGGGAAAGGGTCTGTCCTTCCGCGAGCGTCTGGAGAACTGCGGCGTGGATTATGCCGAGGGTCTGGGCTACTGTCAGGAGGACGACGAATTCTACCGCAGTCTGCTGATGCAGTTCGCATCCGAGGCAGAGGAGAAGCGGACTCTGCTGGCGAAGTATTTTGGCGAGGAGGATATCAAGAACTACGAGATCCTGGTTCACTCGCTCAAGAGTACCTCCAAGATGATCGGCTGCGCGGCACTTTCCGAGCAGGCGAGAGCGCTGGAATTTGCCGCCAAGGAGGGACGTGTCGATTACATCCGCGAGCATCATGACGAGGTCATGGCAGTCTATGCGCATCTGACCGCCGAGATTCTCTCCGCCGGGGAGACGGATGACGGCAGCGGTATCATGGAGTTCCTGCCGGAGGGACGCGGCAGCGATGACGGAATTATGATTTTTACGCCGGAGGGTGAAATGCATGCATCTGAATAAGCTAAAGGAAACGTTTTTCAGTGAGGAACGCGATATCCAGGAGCGGCTGTTCATTCTGAACGTTTTTGTCACCACGGTCGCGCTGCTGTGTACGATCGGTGAGATCGTTGCCATGGGCGGCACTGTGCAGAGCGTCCTGATGGTTGTCAGTGAGATGTCGCTGTTCCTGCTGGTTGCGTGTAGTTCGATCCTGACCAATCACATCCGGGCGGGCGCGATGGTCAATGCGGTTCTGGTCGTGTTTGTCTTTGTGCCGGGCATCTTCTTCTTCAACGGCGGCGTCAACGGCTGTGCGCCGATCTGGTTCCTCTACAACTTCATGTTCATCAGCATGATCCTCAGCGGCAAGCCCCGTGTATTTTTCATGCTCTGCAATACTGTCGTGGTGGCATCCTGCTATACGATTTCCATGCTGCATCCGGAGTATGTGCGGCAGAGCAGTCCGTTCGACGCGCATCTGGATTCCATCATCGCGCTGGTGCTGATCGGCTTTGCGATGAGCTTCATGATTATGTATGAAAGCTCCCTGTACATCCACGCACAAAAGCGTGAAAAGGCGCAGCGCCATGAGATTGAGAACCTCAACACTGCGCAGAACCAGTTCTTCTCCAGCATGAGCCACGAGATCCGCACCCCCATCAATACCATCATCGGACTCAACGAGATGATTCTCCGCGAGGATATTTCCGATGAGGTTGCGGAGGATGCCGCGAACATCCAGTCCGCCAGCAAGATGCTGCTGCACCTCATCAACGACATTCTGGATATGTCCAAGTTCCAGTCCGGTCAGATGCAGCTCACGCCGGTGGTCTACCATCCGGGCGAGATGCTCTCGGAGCTGGTCGGGATGCTCTGGATCCGCGCCAAGGAGAAGAAGCTCGCATTCCATGTGAATGTCGCGCCCGATCTTCCCGCGGAGCTCAGAGGCGACGAGGTGCGCATCAAGCAGATCCTCATCAACGTGGTGAACAACGCGATCAAGTACACCAAGGACGGCTCGGTGTCCCTCTCGATCGAATGCGGACAGCGCGAGGGCGGCAGGCTCCATGTGCTGTATTCCGTCACGGATACGGGTATCGGCATCAAGAAGGAGAACATCCCCTATCTGTTCACCGCCTTCCGGCGCGTGGATGAGGAGAAGAACCGCCACATCGAGGGCACGGGTCTGGGGCTTTCCATCGTGAAGCAGTTCGTGGATCTGATGGAGGGTGAGATCACCGTCAACAGCGTCTATACGGAGGGTTCGACCTTCATCATCGACCTGCCGCAGGAGATCGTCAGCGACCAGACCATCGGTGATCTGGATCTGGAGGCACGCCACTCCTCCGCACGCCATTCGGACTATCACAAGCGCTTTGAGGCGCCGGATGCGCGGGTGCTCGTCGTGGATGACAATGCCTCGAATCTCATGGTCGTGCAGAAGCTCCTGCGCGACACCAGGGTGCAGATCGACATCGCATCGAGCGGCGCCGATGCGCTGCGCATGACGCTCGATCAGGAGTATCATGTGATCTTCATGGATCACATGATGCCGGAAATGGACGGTCTGGAATGCCGCCGGCGCATCGTGTCCCAGACGGGCGGACGCTGCAAGGATTCCAAGATCGTGGCGCTGACCGCCAATGCCGGTGCCGAGAACCGGCAGCTCTACCAGAACGAGGGCTTCGACGGCTATCTGGTCAAGCCCGTCAGCGGCGAGATGCTCGAACATGAGCTCTACCGGCTGCTGCCGAATGATCTGGTCATTGTAACCGGCGATGCCGAGGAGCTCCTCGAGGAGACAATCTCGTGGATGCAGACAAATCAGCGCAAGCAGAATGTCGCAGTCTCCACGGAAAGCGTTGCGGATCTGCCGCAGGAGCTCATCGAGAAATACCAGATCGCGATCCTGCCGCATATGGTCTGCACGAACGAGGGTACCTTCAAGGACGGCATCGAGATCGACACCCAGGGTCTGCTGAGCTATATGCAGGATCCTACACATACGGTCGAGACACAGCCGCCGGATGTGCAGACGCACGAATCGTTCTTCGCCAAGCAGCTCACACGCGCCAATAATGTCATCCATGTCTCCATTTCCAGCAAGGTCGCCCACAGCGGCTGCCTGAAGGCATCGGAGGCGGCGACGGCATTTGAAAACGTGCGTGTCGTGGATACGGGGCATCTGTCCAGCGGACAGGGGCTGATGGCAATCGAGGCAAGCATCCTCGCGGAGGAGGGCAGGACACCCGACGAGATCATCAACTATCTGGAGATGCTCAAGCCCAAGGTTCACACGAGCTTCATCGTGGATGATCTGGACTTCCTCACGCGGGCTGGGCAGGTCAACGTCCGTGTGGCGGATCTGACACGCTCGTTCATGGTGCGTCCGATTCTGGTGCTGCGGCGCGGCAGGATGCATGTCGGGGGTGTCTGCTTCGGATCGAGGGAGCACGCATGGAAGCAGTATATCGGCATTGTTCTGCACCGTAAGCAGATGATTGATACCCAGCGGCTGTTCGTGACCTATGTCGGACTGAACAAGCGCGATATGGACTGGATCCGGCAGGAGATCGAAAATCACATGCATTTTGAGGAAATCTATTTCCAGAAGGCATCGCCCGCCATCGCCGTCAACTGCGGTACGGGCACCTTCGGACTGCTGGTAAGAGATAAATAAAGGAGATAACAGCTATGCCAGAATATCAGGACATTTACGACATTCACCGGCACCTGACCGGGAAAAAGGTTCTGCGCGGAACCAAACGCGCAGCAGACGAGTACATCCTCGTGATCCATATTCTCATCTTCGACGAGAACGGCAGATTTCTCGTCCAGCGCCGCGTCGATGACAAGGCAACATGGCCGGGTATGTGGGATATATCCCTCGGCGGCATCGCCCAGAGCGGCGATGATTCCCGGCGGGCGGCGGAGCGCGAGGCGGCCGAGGAGCTCGGACTGACCCTCGACCTCACCGATACCGAGCCGGTATTCACCGTCCGTGCCCCCAAGACCTTTGATGATTACTGGATGGTGCAGATCCCGTCCACGACGCCACTCACGCTCCAGCCCGAGGAGGTTGCCGAGGTGAAATGGGTGGATCGTGCCAAGTGGGAGGCGCTGCTTGCCACCCATCAGGTGATTCCCTACAGCTTCCAGTACCGGCTGTTTGATCTGTACGAGAAGGGATTCCCCGGTACCCGGATTTTCCCGTTCCCCGATCCGCAGCGCATCCGCGGTGCGGTGTTCGACATGGACGGACTGCTCCTGGATACCGAGCGTGTCGCAGATCGGTCATGGGTGCAGGCAGGGGCGGAATTCGGACTTGCCGATCCGCTCAGGGCAATCAACGGCTGCCGCGGGCTGAATGATGCGGGTATGAAGCACTGGTTCGAGCTTCACGAGCCGGGATTCAATTATGAGGGCTTCCGCCTGCGTGCAAGGGCGCTGTCCCATGCCGTCACGGATGTGAAGGTGCCGGTCAAGGAGGGCGCGGCGGAGATATTAAAGCGTCTGAAGGACGCCGGGATTCTGCTTGCCGTGGCAAGCTCCACACGGGAGGTCACGGTGCGCGATCAGCTCGGGCGTGCGGGGCTCCTGCCGTATTTCGATGCGGTCATCACCGGCGATACCGTCTCCAGAGGCAAGCCCCATCCGGAGATCTACTGCAAGGCATGCGAAGCGCTGGGACTTTCCCCGTCGGAGTGCATCGGCTTTGAGGATTCGGTCAACGGACTGCGCTCGGCATACCGCGCCGGACTCTACACTATCCAGATCCCTGACCCGGAGATACAGGCACCCGGCATCGAGAGCAATGCGCTTTCGTGGAAGACCTTTGATTCGCTCCTGCATGTGCCGGAATCCTGCTACAGGATCGGCTGATACAATGCCGTTCGGCTAATGAATCGTATCCCTGTCCGGCAGGCTGTATGCGCATACAGCCTGCTTGTTGCATTTCAGAATTGTTCCTGCTTGACGATCTGATGATAGATAGGTTATACAAATTCTGTTATATCTCAATTAAATTCTACAACATGGAAAAATTGCGAAGATTCTGTGAAAAATCCACACAAAGTAATCGTTTAATGTGAACAAAACTGTGCCGTAACATATTGACATTTTGGAAATACTGTGATATAATAATTACAAGGAATCAGCATGGAAAGGAGGCTGTTTTATATGAATAAAGCTATGAAGGGTATGACGCTGATTGAAGTAATTGTGGTTGTTGCAGTCATTGCGATTATGTCTGCAATACTTGTTCCGTCTGTGCTCGGCTATATGGAGAAGGCAAGAGTCACAGCTGCAATTGCAGATGCCAGAACGATCAAGCAAACGGTAGAAAACTCCCTGCTGGATCGGTTTTCAATTCCTAAAGCGGGTGATAATCCAGCGGCGGCGGTTAACAAGCGAATCTGGTTAGATGGAACAAGTTATAAACAATATGAAAAAATGGGCGGCTTCACAAATGTTAGCTGGAAGAAGTACAGAGACAAGAAAACAGTAGATCAACAAAAGGAGCCTTCTCAGTATGTTGATAAGGTCATTGCTGCTGGACTGGATCATGCATTCGGCAATGAAAGCTGGAGAACGGGAACAAAAGAGATTAATCCGTTGCTTTACTGTACCGAGGATCAGAACTGTTCGGACTATTTAGATGCAATCGGATCCAATTTCGGGCTGGTTGTTGTGTATAGCAGTTCCTATGATGTTCGTATGTTACAGGTTTACCGAAGAGGAATTCTGGTGACGTATGTCAACGGTGAATATATTGCAAATACCAGTAAGAATGCACACTTTGTCGGTAAGTCCGCCTGGAGTACGATCTATACGGACGTAGGAAAGCCGGCACCGGAAGGAATGAATAAATTAAGCCTGTCTGACAAGCAGTTCCTCAATAATAAATGGACAGGATGGTACCCTTGATTTCATGTGTATGCTGTCTGCAAGCCCCTCCCATCGCGGAGGGGCTTCTTTTTGCGGATACTGCCCAGTATGTTGCAATTCACACTTTATCTATTGCAAATTTGTGAATTTTACTGTATAATAAAACTACCGAAAGGAATTTCACACAGAAAGGGTATGATACATATGGACACACAGAAACGACACGTATTCCTGCGCTGGATGTGCATCCTGCTGCCCCTGATGCTCGCAATTTCCGTGATCCTGCCGGGATTTGCACGGCAGACCGGGCTGCGCGTTTCGGCGGCATCCGTGGACTATCCCGCACAGCTCATGAACCTCGTCTCCAAGGATAATTCCGCAGTCCTGACAGAAGCCGGCACCGCAGACGGCTCTGCGCTCGTCATGAAGGGACTCGGAAACGATCTCTCCTGCGCATGGCGCTTTGACCGCGTGGGTGCAGAATCCACCGGCACCTACTTCAAGCTGACGAACGTCCAGTCCGGACGGCTCCTCACGCCCAAGGGCTACAGCGTCAAGGAGGGCAATGCCGTCATTCTGTTCGGCAGCGAATCCGCGAAGTGCCAGCATTGGTTCGTGGTTCCGGTGTCGCAGGACAGCAAGAAGAACAACCTCACCTACAAGATTGTCAACTATGAGGACAGAGATCTCGCGCTCACGCAGGGGGCAAACGGCATGACCCTTGCGAAGTACACCGGCGCGGACAACCAGCAGTTCCTCCTCAACTGCGACGGTCTGCAGGGCTTTGCAGGCTACTGCAAGAACGACAACACCGGCAAGGTCAAGGCAGGCGACATCGGCGGTCTGTTCGGTGAGACCGTGGAGGTCACGAATTTTGCCGACCTCAAGAAGTACGCCGAGGCAAACGTGCCTTACACGATCATCGTCAAGGGCAAGATCGACGGCGGCTCCAACTACAAGAAGGACAGCCAGAATCACTACTACAATCCCGACGGCAGAATCTACGTCACCGACAACAAGACGATCGTCGGCAGCTACGGCGCCCACACCATGTACAACGTGGCGCTCTGCACCAAGCAGGGAAGCGGCAAGGGCAATAATGTCATCATCCGCAATTTCGACTTCCAGCATGATGCCAACTCCAACGGCAACGACAATATCATCGTATATTTCGGCGCCGGTCAGAATCTCTGGGTCGATCACTGCACC
The DNA here is from genome assembly GCA_900316885.1 of uncultured Eubacteriales bacterium. Lineage (GTDB taxonomy): Bacteria > Bacillota > Clostridia > Oscillospirales > Ruminococcaceae > UBA3855. Next base: position 21,740 of record ONEQ01000007.1, read on the forward strand.
TTCACCGGTCACCAGGATTACAACAAGGCGGCATCCGGTCAGCCGGATTACGACAAGTTCCTCGCATGCTGCTACGATGCCGATTACTGCACGCTCTCGGACAATTCCTTCGGTCTGCACGAGTACGGTCTGATCCTCGGCTATCCGGATGATACGCAGGATGTCAAGAACAAGTACGACAACTACCCGCGCATGACCCTGTGCTCCAACAAGTTCTACAAGACCCTCACCAGAGGACCCGGACTGATGCGCTGGGGCTATTTCCACTCCTTCAACAACTATGTGGATACCTTCTCCATGGCATACACCGTTCACAGCGGATGCGACATCTACGCCGAGAACTGCTACTATGCAAACGGCGGCAATGTCATCTGCGACTGGAACCAGATCACCTTCCCGGGTGCCTACTATGAGACAGGCTCCAAGTCCTCTGGATGCCAGAGAACCGTCCGCGGTCAGGGCACGCAGAACAATCCGTCCCTTTCCGTAGAATCCAAGTGGAGACCCTCCGGCAACTACGATTACAATACCATCTCCGCCGATCAGGCAAAGAGCTACTGCTCCGCCCTGTCCGGATGCCAGAACCAGAATTCCAACTGGGCATATCTGCGCTACGCCAAGGCAGGCGTACCGAGTGCCGGCTATGTTGAAGCGCCCTCCGGTCCCGCACCGACTGAGCCGACCACCCAGCCGCCGACCGAGTATGTCCCCGATCTGGGTGTGGAGACGGATACCACCCTGATCTACACCTTCAAGAATGTCAACTCCGGTCTGGTGATGGATATCAACGCCGGCAAGATGGAGTCCGGCACGAACGTCCAGCAGTGGGAGCGCAACGGCTTTGACTGCCAGAAATGGACGCTCCGGGCATTCGGTTCCGGCAATTACTACTGGATCCGCTCCGTACAGGATCCGGGCTTTGCACTCAAGGCAGAGGGCTCCGGCGACAAGGCGAACATCGATATTGTACCGTTTGATACCAAGGACAGCGCACAGCTCTTCCGGTTCGTGAAGAATGCGGACGGCAATTACAGCATCCTGACCCATGCGTCCAAGGATACCTGCTTTGTCGAGGTAGACGGCGCGTCTACCAAGGGCGGCGGCAATGTGCAGCAGTACAGCAACACCAAGCATGCCTGCCAGACATGGGAGCTCATCACCGAGACCAAGCCTGAGCCGACCACAGAAGCCACCACTGAGCCGACAACCGAGCCCACCACCGAGCCGACGACCGAACCCACGACTGAGCCCACGACAGAGCCCAAGCCGGTCAAGGGTGACATCAACGGCGACGGCAGCGCAACGGTTGCGGACATCATCGCACTCCAGAAGTATGTGCTTGCAGTCAGAAGCTTCTCGCAGGCAGAATTTAACGCCGCCGATATGAACGGCGACGGCGCGGTCGATGTATTCGATCTGGGTCTGCTCAAGCGTGCCCTGCACTGAATATCCCCTAAACAGCAGAAAGGAACGTACCTATGCGATTAGACAAGTATCTTAAAAATTCCCGGCTGATCAAGCGCCGTACGATTGCCAATGAGGCATGCGATGCGGGCAAGGTCATCGTCAACGGTAAGGTGGCACGCGCCTCCTATGACGTGAAGGAGAATGACGTCATCGAGATCCAGATGGGTGCAAAGCCCATCAAGGTCAAGGTGCTGATCGTCTCCGAGCACGCCACCAAGGCGGATGCCGCACAGATGTATACAGTCATTGAATAACAAAGCAGCCTCGCAGCGTTTGCTGCGAGGCTGTTGTTATGTGAACCTCTAAAAACTCTGTTTTCAGAGGTGGGGTGTGGGGTGAAGCCCCACACCCTTCCCTTTTGCTTTTCGCAGAAAAGTAAAAGGGAAGGTTTCCTTATGCTAAGAACAGATTGATGAGTCCCAGAACGAAGCCGATCAGCGCACCGAGGCTCACGATCAGATTCAGCTCCTTCTTCATCATGGCGAGAACCAGCTTTTCGAGCTCCTCGACGCTCATGGCATTAATCTTGTCAGTCACGATGCCGGCAATGTTGATATGCGCCAGGAGCTTTTCGAGATTCTCGTTCACCAGACGGCGGTAGGTATCCCGGACTGCACGCCGGAGCTGTGTCTCGTCGATTCCCATCTGCTCCAGGAATTCCCGTGCCGTCTGCTCCTCCATCGTTTCCAGCTTGCCGGAGAGTACCCCGCGCACATAATCCTGCCCCTTTTCATCGAGCATCGCCTGGAGCTTTTCACCGATGTAGTCCACGATCTCCTGCTGTTTTTTCTCTGTCAGCACGAGCCGGAGCATCGTGCTCTGCTCGGTTTTCTCCTTCAGCAGCTCACCGCCGTGCTCCTGCACCAGTGCATGTGCATCGATGGACTGCACGACCTCAAAGCTGACCGCATCGCAGAGCCGGGCGCGTTTCTCCTGATACGTCTCCTCGGAGATGTCCGCAGCCTTCACGATCAGATCGTGGATTTTCTCTGCACTCTGCCGGAGAACTGCGGTGATGATCTGCTCCTCCGTCTCCTCCGAGAGCAGGAAGCCCTCCAGATCCTCGCGTGTGAGCAGGGAACCAGCCACGACATTGCCCGCGGCTTTGGCGAGACGTTCCTTGCCCTTGGGGATGGCACCCGGTGTCAGCGGAAGCTGGTGCCCGAACAGAAATACAGGCTTGCGCGGGAAGAACAGCATCTTCACCGCGATATAATTCGTAAAATACCCGATCACAGCGCCCACGACGGGACCTGCGATCCGGCGGACGATTTCCAGATCCATGCAGTCACTCCTCTCTACTCTACAGTATAGCACAATTGTCCAGAAAAAGCAACGCCCCTGACACAGTTCAGCCGTGTCAGGGGTGCGGTCACTTTCTGCATCCGCTGCAGCGGGAGCAGTCCCCGCCGCAGGAGCAGGATTTTCCGGATTTTTTCGCCCGATATACCGACCGGACAGCGAGAATCACCGCTGCCGCGATCAGGACGAGCAGCAGAATATCGACAGGATTCATCTTACATCCCTCCCATTGCGACACCTATCCAGTATACCCCGAGTGCCGCGATCCATGCAACCGCGCACTGCCAGCCGACCACGAAAACAGCCCATTTCCAGCCCAGCTCACGCTTGACAGAGGCGATTGCCGCAACACACGGCGTGTAGAGCAGGGAAAATACCAGCAGCGACGCCGCCGATGCCGTGCTCAGTGCGGAGGCAACGTCCCCGTTGAACAGGATCTCCATCGTGGAAACGACGCTCTCCTTTGCCATGAACCCGCCGATCAGCGAGGTCACGATGCGCCAGTCGCCCAGACCGACGGGCTTGAGAAACGGCGCAAAGACGCCGGCAACGACCGCCAGAATACTGTGCTCGGGATTTTCTGCGAGTGTCAGTCTGCCGTCAAAGCTGTTCAGGAACCAGATCACAACCGTCGCGATCAGGATCACGGAAAATGCACGCTGGAGGAAATCCTTCGCCTTTTCCCAGAGCAGGAGCGCGACGTTTTTCGCGCCGGGCAGCCGGTAATTCGGCAGTTCCATGACAAACGGAACCGCCTCGCCCTTGAACAGCGTCCCGCGGTACAGGAATGCCGCGAGGATGCCCGCGAGGATGCCGAACAGGTAGACCGCAACCATGACAAGCCCGCCCTGCTTCGGGAAGAACGCATTCACGAAAAACGCATAGATCGGGAGCTTTGCCGTGCAGCTCATGAACGGCGTGAGGAGAATGGTCATTTTGCGGTCGCGCTCACTGGGCATAGTGCGGGTCGCCATGACCGCCGGCACCGTGCAGCCGAAGCCGATCAGCAGCGGCACAATGCTGCGCCCGGACAGTCCGATCTTACGCAGGAGCTTGTCCATGAAGAACGCAACACGCGCAATATAGCCGCTGTCCTCCAGAATTGACAGGAAGAAGAACAGCGTCACGATGACCGGCAGGAAGCTCAGCACGCTGCCCACACCGGCGAAGATGCCGTCGATGATGAGACTGTGCAGGACGGTATTCGCGCCGACATTCGTCAGAGCCGTATCTGCCATCTCTGTGAGCCTGCCGATGCCGGATTCCAGCAGCCCCTGCAAAAAGGCACCGATCACGTTGAACGTCAGGAAGAACACCAGCCCCATGATGAGGATGAACATCGGGAGCGCGGTGTACTTGCCGGTGAGGAGCTTGTCAATTTTCTGGCTGCGGATGTGCTCCTTGCTTTCGCGCGGCTTGTGGACGGTGCTGTCACAGACGCGGCGGATGTAGGCAAAGCGCATATCCGCGATTGCCGCGCTCCGGTCCAGCCCGCGCTCGTGCTCCATTTGCAGGACGATATGCTCAATCATTTCCAGCTCGTTCTGCTCCAGTTTGAGCTGCTCGGTGATGAGCGGGTCGCCCTCGATGACCTTCGATGCCGCGAACTGCACGGGCAGCCCCGCCTGCTCCGCATGATCCTCGATCAGGTGCGTCACACTGTGCAGGCAACGGTGAACCGCGCCGCCGTTCTCAGATTTTCCGCAGAAATCCTGCTCAACCGGGCGCTCCTGGTAATGCGCGATATGCAGCGCATGGGACACCAGCTCATCGACACCGGAATTTTTCGCCGCCGAGATCGGCACAACCGGCACGCCCAGCATCGCTTCCATCGTGTTGATGTCCACGGTGCCGCCGTTTTCGGTCACCTCGTCCATCATGTTGAGCGCGACGACCATCGGGAGATGCATTTCCAGAAGCTGCATCGTGAGGTACAGGTTGCGCTCGATATTCGTGGCATCGACGATATTCACGATCGCGTGCGGGTGCTCGTTCATGACGAAGTTGCGCGACACGATCTCCTCGTTCGTATACGGCGACATGGAGTAGATGCCCGGCAGGTCGGTGATACTTGTATTGGGATGCCCCTTGATGGGACCGTCCTTGCGGTCCACGGTCACGCCGGGGAAATTGCCCACATGCTGGTTCGAGCCCGTCAGCCGGTTGAACAGCGTAGTCTTGCCGCTGTTCTGGTTGCCCACGAGCGCAAAGCGCAGCACGGTATCGTCCGGCAGGGGATCGCCGTCGCCCTTTGCATGGAATCTGCCGTCCTCACCGAGTCCGGGATGCTCGGATGCCTTCCGCTTTTGGGGGGCAGGGGATTCGGCGGCTTCCGCCGGCTCGATACCGATCCGGTCAGCATCAGCTAAACGCAGGGTGAGGTGATAGCCGTGCAGCAGGATTTCCATGGGATCTCCCATCGGGGCGTATTTGAGCACCTGCACCTGTGTGCCGGGGATCACGCCCATATCGAGAAAATGCTGCCGCAGGGCACCTTCTCCGCCGACAGAGGTAATAACACCGCATTTGCCGATTTCTAAATCCTTCAGTGTCATAGTCAGCCTTCTTTCTGATCTTGTTAGCCTTCACTAACATTATAACATGCCGGCATCCGCCTGTCAAGTCTTGTTAGCATTATCTAACATTTTGCACAGGATATTTTGCCGGTGAAAAAATATTTTGCGAAATTGCACAGGGACGTGCAATTTCTGGTGTGTTTTGCGCAAGGGTGACGGGACGTCCCGTACATTCCCAAAGGAGGTATCCCTATGGCATATGTGGTTTCCAATCAGCAGCATGTTGCGTATGCAGACGGCACATCCAAGACGATCGTCGAGGTGCGCTGCGATACGCCGGAGGATCTGCCGACAGCATCCGCCAACTGGCTCACGGGCTCGGTCGCGTGGATCGTCTCCACGGGCGATTTCTACGGTCTGAACAGCTCCGGTGAGTGGATCCAGCAGGAAAGCTGATCCAAAGGAATGCCCCCAACTTCGGTTGGGGGCATTTTGCTTGTGAATCTATCAAAGCTCGGAGATTGCCAGCCGGATGCGGGCGAGTGTCTCGTCCTTGCCGAACACCTCCATGAGCTCGGTCGCACCGCCGGGGGTGATGCCCTGTCTTGCGACAGCCACGCGGACTGCCCACATCACGGCACCAGCTTTGCGCTCGGTTTGCTCGGCGTAGCCCTTGAGGATCGTGAACAGGGTATCGTTATCCCAGCTCTCCGCACCCTCCAGCAGGGGAAGGGTCTCCTCGAGGATGGTCTTGCAGAGCTCGGGGGTGGTCTTGTTCTTCTTGTTGGTGTAGAGGTCGCTGGTCATGTCCAGACGGTTGATGACGAACTGCACCTGATCGCGGATCTCGCAGAAGGCGGAGATTCTGGTATGCAGGAGGGAAGCGAGCTTCTCCTTGTTCACAGAGTCCGCGCAGAGCTCGTTCAGGATCGGAAGTGCCTTGGCGTTGTAGTCCTCCTCGGACAGGCGCTTGATGTACTCGGCATTGAACCACTTGAGCTTCTCGTAATCAAATACTGCCGGGGACTTGGACAGTCCGTCCATGCCGAAATTCGCCTTGAGCTCATCCATGGTGAAGAACTCCTGCGTATCCTTGGGCGCCCAGCCGAGGAGCGCGATGTAGTTCACGATCGCCTCCGGCAGATAGCCGTCATTCACCAGATCCTGGAAGGATACCGCGCCGTGGCGCTTGGAAAGCTTGGAGACATTGCCGTCCGCATCCTTGCCCATGAGGAGGGGCAGATGTACATAATGCGGGCGCTCCCAGCCGAATGCATCGTAAAGCAGGCA